>NZ_JBEXIM010000051.1:0-39166 GCF_040608575.1 Micromonospora sp. NPDC005171
CTGAACTGGGCCACCCCCGGTGAGAAAATGACCCAGCTCCTCGGTGTTGCAACCACCGGTTGAGCCCGCCAGAAAACGGAAACTGTCCAAGATCTGCATGCACTCGGGGTATCACCGGTCAGCCAGTTGGCCCCCGGCCGACCCCAACGAACAGTCTTGGGAGCCGGCGGGCGGCAGCGGAAACAGCCCTCCGATTCAGGCGCCCACGCAGCCCCGGGCGGGCGACGTCGCGTCGTGGATCAGCGGACGGTGACGGTGACCGTGTGCCAGCCGGTGGCGCCGTCCGGGACGACGTCCTGCGTACGCTCAGTTTGGGTTTCGCCGGTCGCGTCCGTCGCGCGGACCTGGAGCCGGTGTTCGCCCGGTGTGGCGTCCCAGCGCCAGGACCACTGCACCCAGGTGTCCACCGAGACGGCCGGGGCCAGCGCGGCTTCCTGCCACTGGCCGTCGTCGACGCGTACCTCGACTCGGCGGATGCCCCGGTGCTGTGCCCAGGCCACCCCGGCGACGGTTACCGGCCCGGCGGTCAGCCGGTTGCGCCTCCGGGGCGCGTCGATCCGCGACTGGGTCTTGATCGGCCCCTGGGCGGACCAGCCGCGCGGCACCCAGTACGCGTCGAAGTCGGCGAACCGGGTCAACTCCAGTTCGGTCACCCACTTGCAGGCCGACACGTAGCCGTAGAGGCCCGGCACCACCATCCGGACCGGGAAGCCGTGCTCAACCGGCAGCGGCTCACCGTTCATCCCGACGGCCAGCAGCGCGTCCCGTCCGTCGCGCAGCGCGGCGGTGGGGGTGCCGCAGGTCCAGCCGTCGACCGACCGCCCGACGACCTGGTCGGCGTCGTCGTCCGGCTCGACCTCGTCGAGCAGTTCCCGCAGGGGTACGCCGAGCCAGCGGGCGTTGCCGATCAGGTCCCCACCCACCTCGTTGGAGACGCAGGCCAGCGTGACGTACCGCTCGACCAGCGGTCGCGCCAGCAGGTCGGCGTAGCTGTAGGTGCGTTCCCTGCCGACCCGCCCGTGGATCCGCAGCCGCCAGGTGTCCGGGTCGACCTGGGGCACCACCAGCGCGGTGTCGATCCGGTAGAACCCGAAGTTCGGGGTGACGTACGGCGCGAGTTGGGCCAGGGAGAGGTCCGCGCCGGCCGGCACGGCCGGTGCGGGGGCGACCGGGGCGGGCAGGCGGATCGCGTCGCGGGCTGCGGAGACGCCGCGCCGACCCGCCAGCCAGCGCCCGCCGAGACCGGCGACCACCGCCGTGCCGAGCAGTATTCCGCTGCCGGTGAGGAAGCGCCGCCGCGAGTCCGGGTCCACTTCGGCAGGCCCGGCCGCCGCCGTCGGCCCGGCGGGAGTAACCGGCCCGGACGAAGACAGCGGGTCGCTGGTCGACACCGGGCCAGCGGTCGGGGTGGGTGGCGACCAGGACCAGGGGTTCAGCTCGAACGGTCCGGCGATGAACAACCAGAGCACCAGGGCACCGAGACCGGCGCCGACCAGGGACGGCAGCGCGTCGGCGAGGTCGGCGCCGGAACGGGTCAACGCGGCGGCCACGCCGATGGCGCCGAACGCGGCGATGCCGGCCAGGCCGAGTGCCAGCCGGCGGACCGCCAGTACGCCGAAGAGCGCGGCGAAGCCTCCCAGCAACACGGCCGTGCCGACCAGCAGCGCGATCTTGTCGGCGGTGCCGAAGAGGTCGATGGCGAACTGCTTCAGCGACTCGGGGACGGCGTCGACGATGACCCCGCCGACCGCGACCAGTGGCGCCGAGCGGGGGCCGGTCAACACCGCGACCGGTTCGGCGATCCCGATCGCGACGGCGGCGGCGGTGATTCCGGCCAACGCGGCGTATCGCCGTGACGTGGTGCTCATCGGCCCAGTGTGCGCGATCATCTCGCCCGGTCGCCAACAACGTCAGCGTTCGGTAATGACCTACCAACCTACAGAACGAACCGGGGCACACCGCCATATGGCGGTGTGCCCCGGAACGAGTGTCGCTACCGGGTCAGAAGCCCGGGCCGTGCTGGTGGCCGTGGCCGTGCCCGCCGGCGGCGGCCGGCTCGGCCTGCTCCGGCTTCTCCACCACGAGGCTCTCCGTGGTGAGCAGCAGACCGGCGATCGAGGCGGCGTTGGTGACCGCGTTGCGGGTCACCTTCACCGGGTCGATGATGCCGGCCTTGACCAGGTCGACGTACTCGCCCTTGGCGGCGTCGAGGCCGTTGCCCCACTTGAGGTCAGCGACCTTCTGGGTCACGACGTAGCCGTCGTGACCGGCGTTCTGGGCGATCCAGCGCAGCGGCTCGACGAGCGCCTTGCGTACGACCGAGACGCCGACCTTCTCGTCACCGGTGAAGCCCAGGTCGTCGTCGAGCACCGAGAGGATCTGCACCAGGGCGGCGCCGCCGCCGGGCACAGTGCCCTCCTCGACCGCGGCCTTGGTCGCCGCGATGGCGTCCTCGATGCGGTGCTTGCGCTCCTTCATCTCGACTTCGGTCGCCGCGCCGGCCTTGATGACGGCGATGCCACCGGAGAGCTTCGCCAGCCGCTCGGCCAGCTTCTCCCGGTCCCAGTCGGAGTCCGAAGCCTCGATCTCCTTGCGGATCTGGGACACCCGGTCGGCGACGTCGGCCTTCTGGCCACCGCCGTCGACGATCGTGGTGTTCTCCTTGTCGACCACGACGCGCCGAGCGGTGCCAAGCACCTCCAGGCCGACCTGGTCGAGCTTGTAGCCCAGCTCCGGGGCGACCAGCTCGGCGCCCGTGGAGATCGCGATGTCCTGGAGCATCGCCTTGCGCCGGTCACCGAAGCCCGGGGCCTTGACCGCGCAGACCTTGAGGGTCTTGCGCAGCGAGTTGACCACCAGGGTGGAGAGCGCCTGGCCGTCCACGTCCTCGGCGATGATCAGGAGGGGCTTGCTGTTCTGCAGGACCTTCTCCAGCAGCGGCAGCAGCTCCTCGATCGCCGAGATCTTCTGGGTGGTGACCAGGATGTACGCGTCCTCGAGGACGGACTCCTGGCTCTCCAGGTCGGTGACGAAGTTCGGCGAGATGAAGCCCTTGTCGAACTGGAGACCCTCGGTCACGTCCAGTTCGGTGGTGAGCATCGAGCCTTCCTCGACGGTGATGACACCGTCGCGGCCGACGCGCTCCATCGCCTCGGCGATCAGGTCGCCGATCGTGGAGTCCTGCGCGGAGATCGTCGCCACGTTCGCGATCGACTCCTTGCTGGTGACCTCGGCGGCACGGCCGAGCAGCGCCTCGGAGACCTTGGTGGCCGCCGCGTCGATGCCCCGCTTGAGCCCGGCCGGGTTGGTCCCGGCGGTCACGTTGCGCAGACCCTCGCGAACCATCGCCTGGGCCAGCACGGTCGCGGTGGTGGTCCCGTCGCCGGCGACGTCGTTGGTCTTGGTCGCCACCTCCTTGACCAGCTGCGCGCCAAGGTTCTCGTACGGGTTGGTGAGCTCGATCTCCTTGGCGATGGTCACACCATCGTTGGTGATCGTCGGCGCACCGAATTTCTTGTCCAGGACGACGTTGCGCCCGCGCGGGCCGAGGGTGACCTTGACCGCGTCCGCGAGGGCGTTGACACCGTGCTCCAGCAGGTGCCGGGCGTCGTCCGAGAAGCTCAGGATCTTCGCCATTAATGTCCCTTCGAAGCGCCATTGCCCCGGCCCGGCGAGCCGGACCGGGGCAGTGGCACTGATCGGTTGCTTACTTCTCGATGACCGCGAGGACGTCGCGGGCGGAGAGCACCAGGTACTCCTCGCCGGCGTACTTGACCTCGGTGCCGCCGTACTTCGAGTAGAGGACGGTGTCGCCGACCTGGACGTCAACCGGAACCCGGTTGCCGTTGTCGTCGACGCGCCCCGGGCCCACAGCGAGGACGGTGCCCTCCTGCGGCTTCTCCTTGGCGGTGTCGGGGATCACGATGCCCGACGCCGTGGTGGTCTCAGCCTCGTTCGCCTGGACCACGATGCGGTCCTCGAGCGGCTTGATCGCAACCTTGGTCGCGGTAGTCACGGGCATACCCTCCTGGGGTACTGGTTTCGTTGCTGGCCAGCGGGGCTGACCAGCGTCAATCTGCCTCATGCCACCGGGCGGTGCCGTCGTCGCGGGTGCCGGTCCGCCTGGCGTGCGCACCCGGGTCGCGAGACCCGGAAGCTGGCACCCTCAGGGTGAGAGTGCTAATCGCAGGTTATTCCGTGGCTAGCACTCCGTCAAGGAGAGTGCCAGCGCGTCGCGCCCCGCCAGCCAGTATTTTCGGGTCGGCCGGGACAATGGCCGGGTGGATCTCGATCAGCTCGCGGCGCTGCGTACCCCTGAGGGGTCGGCCGCGCTCACGGCGGCGGCCGGGCTGGCCGGCGGTGATCCACTGGTCGCGGCGTCGGCGCTGCGCGCGGCCGGGGTGCCGCCGACGTTGGCCGCGGCGGCGCTCACCCAGGCCGAGCTGCGCCACCGGGCGGTCGGCAAGTTCGGCTCGGCCGCCGCTGGGATGTTCCTCACCCGCCCCGGCCTGGAGCAGGCCACCCGCCGGGTGGTCGCCGACCGACGGGCCGCCCGGTTGTCCGCGGCCGGCGTGCGCACACTGGCCGATCTCGGGTGCGGGCTCGGGGCCGACGCGCTGGCCGCCGCCCGCGCCGGCATCCGGGTGTACGGGGTGGAGGCCGACCCGGTGACCGCGGCCATGGCCGCCGCCAACGCCGAGGCGGCCGGCCTGGCCGAGCTGTTCACCGTCGAGTGCGGCGACGCGACCGGGTTCGACGTGTCAGGGGTCGACGGGGTCTTCTGCGATCCGGCCCGCCGCGCCACCGGCACCGGGCGGCGGATCTTCGACCCGCGCGCCTACTCGCCGCCGTGGGACTTCGTCACGGGGCTGGCGGAGCGGGTGCCGCGCACCGTGGTGAAGGTGGCGCCGGGCCTGGACCACGCGCTCATTCCGGCCGGCGCGGAGGCCGAGTGGGTCGGTGTGGACGGCGACCTGGTCGAGGCCGCGCTCTGGTGCGGTGAGCTGGCGGAGGTGCCCCGCCGCGCCACCCTCTACCGCCAGCGGGGCGCCGAGACCCACCGCCACCAGCTCACCGGCTCAGGTGCCGCCGAGGCGCCGGTCGGGGTGCCGCGCCGCTACCTGTACGACCCGGATCCGGCGGTGGTCCGCGCGCACCTCGTGGCCGAGCTGGCCACCGAACTGGACGCCACCCTGGGCGATCCGAGCATCGCCTACCTCTACGCCGACCAGCCGATCCCCACCCCGTTCGCGCGCTGTCTGGAGATCACCGACGTGTTGCCGTTCTCGCTCAAGCGCCTGCGGGCACTGCTGCGCGACCGTCGGGTGGGCCGCGTGGAGATCCTCAAGCGGGGTTCGGCACTCACCCCGGAGCAGCTCCGGCGGGACCTGCGGCTGGCCGGGGACGCGGCGGCGAGTCTGGTGCTCACCCGGGTCGACGGCGCACCGACGGTGCTGATCGGTCGGCCGGTCGACTAGCGTCGCTGCGGCCGGCCGGTGGACCCGCGTCGCCTCCGCCGCCCGGTGGACCAGCGTCGCCTCGGCCGGCCGGTGGACTAGCCTCGTCGCTGTGGCGGGACAGGGCACGCCGGCAACGGCACTGTTGGTCAAGCGCGGCATCGCGCATCGCACCCATCCCTACCAGGTGGCCCCGGACGCCCCGAACTACGGCGCGTTGGTCGCGGTGGCCCTCGGCGTGGCACCGGAGCGCGTGTTCAAGTCGCTGGTGACCGCTGTCGACGGCGCGCTCACCGTGGCGGTCGTTCCGGTCACCGGCGAGCTGGATCTCAAGGCCCTCGCGGCGGCGGGCGGCGGCAAGCGGGCGGCGTTGGCCGATCGGGCGGTCGCCGAGCGGGCCACCGGTTACGTACGCGGTGGGATCAGCCCGCTCGGGCAGCGTCGACGGTTGCCCACCGTGCTGGACGAGTCCGCGCTGGATCTCCCGACGATCTTCGTCTCGGCTGGTCGGCGCGGCCTGCAACTCGAACTGGCCGCGGCGGATCTGGTGGCGCTGACCGACGCCCGCACCGCGCCGTTGCAGACCCGCTGACGGTCCTCGTTACGTCGACTCCCCGTGGGATACCCGGGGAGTAACAGTCGCGTTGCTGAATTGTTATCGCTACCAACAAACTATGCACCTGCGCGGTCTTGTGGATCCGGTGTGACGCGAAATACGTTGCCGGACACAACAAAACAACACCTCCCCCACCTCCGAAAGGACCCTGCACATGCGTAAGGGGATCCTCACCATCGCCGCCGTGGGCCTGCTCACGACCGGCGGCTTGACCGCCTGCAGCGATGACTCCGGCTCCGGCTCGGCCGACTCCGCCAAGACCCCCAAGATCGGCGTGATCCTCCCGGACAGCAAGTCCTCGGCCCGCTGGGAGACCGCGGACCGCCGGTTCCTGGAGGAGGCGTTCAAGACTGCGGGCGTCCAGTACGACATCCAGAACGCTCAGAACGACAAGACCGCCTTCCAGACCATCGCCGACCAGATGATCACCGGCGGCGTCACCGCCCTGATGATCGTCAACCTGGACTCCGGCACCGGCAAGGCCGTACTCGACAAGGCCAAGTCGCAGGGCGTCGCCACCATCGACTACGACCGGCTCACCCTCGGCGGCTCGGCCCAGTACTACGTCAGCTTCGACAACGAGACCGTCGGCAAGCTCCAGGGCGAGGGTCTGTCGAAGTGCCTGACCGAGAAGGGCGCCAAGAACCCCGTCGTGGCGTACCTGAACGGCTCCCCCACCGACAACAACGCCACCCTCTTCAAGGCCGGCTACGACTCGGTGCTCAAGCCGAAGTTCGACGCCAAGGAGTACGTCAAGGGCCCTGAGGACGCGGTGCCCGCGTGGGACAACGCGCAGGCCGCGACGATCTTCGAGCAGCAGCTCACCAAGGCCAACGGCAAGATCGACGGCGTGCTGGCCGCCAACGACGGTCTCGGCAACGCGGCCATCTCGATCCTGAAGAAGAACAAGCTCAACGGCAAGGTGCCGGTGACCGGGCAGGACGCCAGCACCGAGGGCCTGCAGAACATCCTCGCCGGCGACCAGTGCATGACCGTCTACAAGGCGGTCCGGGAAGAGGCCAAGGCCGCCTCCGACCTGGCCATCGCCCTCGCCAAGGGCGAGAAGAAGGACACCGGCCAGACGGTCAAGGACGGTGACCGGGACGTTCCCTCGGTGCTGCTCACGCCAAAGGCCATCTACAAGGAGAGCGTCAAGGACGTCATCGCCGACGGCTATGTGACCAAGGAAGAGGTCTGCACCGCGGCGTACGCCAAGTTCTGCGCCGAAGCCGGCATCAGCTGACCGACGCCGCAGTACCCGCCGGAACGACCATCGCCGCCCGGCACGGGAGCACCCTCCCGTGCCGGGCGGCGCCCGCCGGACGGGCCCCGACCCTCCCTTAAGAAGGAGACCCCCGTGTCCGCGACCCCCCTGCTGGAACTCCGCGGGATCGACAAGAGCTTCGGTCCCGTCCAGGTGCTCCGCGACGTCGCCCTGACCGTCCACCCGGGCGAAGTGACCGCACTGGTCGGCGACAACGGCGCCGGCAAGTCGACCCTGGTGAAGTGCATCAGCGGCATCCACCCCACCGACGCTGGCGAATTCCTGTTCAACGGTGAACCGGTGCACATCGGCAGCCCCCGCGACGCCGCCACGCTCGGCATCGAGGTCGTCTACCAGGACCTCGCGCTCTGCGACAACCTGGACATCGTGCAGAACATGTTCCTCGGCCGGGAGAAGCGCAGCGGCATCGTCCTGGACGAGCCGACCATGGAACAGCTCGCCGCCGAAACGCTGGCGGGGCTCTCCATCCGCACCGTCACCTCACTGCGCCAGCACGTCTCCAGCCTCTCCGGTGGCCAGCGCCAGACCGTGGCCATCGCCAAGGCGGTGCTGTGGAACAGCAAGCTCGTCATCCTGGACGAGCCGACCGCCGCGCTCGGCGTGGCACAGACCGCCCAGGTGCTCGAACTGGTCCGCCGCCTCGCCGACAACGGCCTGGCCGTGGTGCTCATCTCGCACAACATGAACGACGTCTTTGCCGTCTCCGACCGGATCGCCGCGCTGTACCTCGGCCAGATGGTCGCCCAGGTGAAGACCACCGACATCACCCACGCCCAGGTGGTCGAGCTGATCACCGCCGGGCGCTCGGGCGGGCTCGGCCTCGCCACCGACCCGGGCAGCAACGGCGACGGCCCGCAGCCGGCCGACTCGATCTCAGGAGGCGTCCGATGACCACCACCGCCGTGCGGAAGGACGGCCCCGCGGCCGTCACACCGGCGCCGACCGTCGGAGGCCACGTCCGCAACTACTTCAGTCGGGTACGCGGTGGCGACGTCGGCGCGCTACCGGCCGTGCTCGGGCTGATCGTGCTCTGCACCGTCTTCGCGATCATGCGGCCGTCGTCGTTCCTGTCGGCCGGCAACTTCGCCAACCTCTTCACCCAGGGCGCGGCGGTCACGCTGATCGCGATGGGCCTGGTCTTCGTGCTGCTGCTCGGCGAGATCGACCTCTCCGCAGGCTTCGCCAGCGGCGTCTGCGCCGCGGTGCTGGCCAATGTGGTCACCGTGCTCGGCTACCCGTGGTGGGTCGCCGTGCTCGCCGCAGTCGCCACCGGTGTGGTCATCGGCACCACGCTCGGCATGCTCGTCGCGAAGATCGGCATCCCGTCCTTCGTGGTCACCCTCGCCGGCTTCCTCGCCTTCCAGGGCGTCGTGTTGCTGCTCGTCAAGGAGGGCACCAACATCTCCGTCCGCGACGAGGTGCTGGTCGCCATCGCCAACCGCAACCTCGCCCCCACGCTGGGCTGGGCGCTGACCGCCCTCGCGGTCATCGGCTACGCGGCGGTGCAACTGCTGCGCCACCGCAACCGCGTGACCCGGGGTCTGATCACCGACCCGATCGCGGTGGTGGCCCTGCGGATCGCCGGCCTCGCCGTCATCCTCGGCACCGCCGTGTACGTGCTCAACCTGGAGCGCAGCCGCAACGTCCTCATCGTCTCGCTCAAGGGTGTGCCGATCGTGGTGCCGATCATCGCGGTGCTGCTCGTCATCTGGACCTTCGTGCTGCAACGCACCAGCTACGGCCGGCACATCTACGCCGTCGGCGGCAACCGGGAAGCCGCCCGCCGGGCCGGCATCGAAGTCGACCGGATCCGGATCTCCGTCTTCGTGATCTGCTCGTCCATGGCCGCCATCGGTGGCATCGTGGCGGCCAGCCGGGCCAACTCGGTCGACCCCAACACCGGGGGCAGTAACGTACTGCTCTACGCGGTCGGCGCAGCGGTGATCGGCGGCACCAGCCTCTTCGGTGGCAAGGGCCGCGTCCTCGACGCCGTACTCGGCGGCGCGGTGGTCGCGGTCATCGAAAACGGAATGGGCCTGATGGGGTACAGCGCGGGAGTCAAGTACGTGGTCACCGGCGTCGTACTGCTGCTCGCCGCCAGCGTCGACGCGCTCTCCCGCCGCCGCGCGGCAGCCACCGGCACCCGCTGACCGCGGGAGGTAGCACCAGCATGCGCCCAGGACCAAGCCAGGATGACGTCCGACGGCAGAACCTCGGTGCCCTGCTGCGGCACGTGCACGTCCACGGGGCGACAACGCGTGCCGAACTGACCACCACGCTGGGCCTCAACCGCAGCACCATCGGCGCGCTCACCGCCGACCTGTCCGCAGTGGGGCTGGTCAGCGAGGGAGCACCGAAGGAGACCGGCCGGGCCGGACGACCGTCACTTGTCGTCCGGCCCGAGTCGACCCGGGTCTACGCGTACGCGTACTCAGTGGAGGTGGACCGGCTGCGCGCGGCCCGGATCGGGCTGGGTGGCGCGGTCCTGGACCGCCGGGACCTGGACCGGCCGCGTGGCCTGCTGGCCGCGGAGGCCGCGCCGCTGCTGGCCGGCGCCGTCAAGGAGATGCAGCAGCTGGTGCCGGCGGACGCGATCTGCGTCGGTGCCGGCGTCGCGGTCTGCGGCATGGTCCGCCGGGACGACGGCCTGGTCCGACTCGGCCCCACCACCGGTTGGGTGGACGAGCCGATCGGCGCGGCCCTCGCCGACGAGTTGGGCATCGACGTGCCGATCACCGTGGGCAACGTGGCAGACGTCGCCGCGTTCGCCGAGCACGCACGGGGTGTGGCGGCGGGGTGCGACAACGTCCTCTACCTGTACGGCGACGTCGGCGTGGGTGCCGGCATCATCGCCGGTGGGCGCCGACTGACCGGGCACGGCGGGTACGGCGGCGAGGTGGGCCACATGAAGGTGGTCCGCGACGGCAGACCCTGTGAGTGCGGCTCCCGGGGCTGCTGGGAGACCGAGATCGGCGAGCACGGCCTGCTGCGCGCGGCCGGACGCTCCGACGCCCGGGGCCGCGACGCGCTGCTGGCGGTCTTCGACGCCGCCGACCGGGGGGACGCCCGGGCCCAGACGGCGGTCCGCCAGGCCGGCGACTGGCTCGGCTTCGGGGTGGCCAACCTGGTGAACGTCTTCAACCCCGAGATGGTCATCTTCGGCGGGACCATGCGCGACCTGTACCTCGCGGCGGCGGCCCAGATCCGCAGCCGGCTCAACTCCAACGCGCTCGGCGCCTGCCTGGAGCACGTCCGGCTGCGCACACCGAAACTGGGCGAGGACGCGCCCCTGATCGGCGCCGCCGAGCTGGCCTTCGAACGGCTCCTCGCCGACCCCCTCGACGTGGGTTGATCCGCGTACGCTGTCCGGCGTGGATGTCGAGCTGCGCGCCTCCGACGACGACCGCAACCGGGTGGTCGCCGCGCTGCACCAGCACACCGCGGCGGGCCGGCTGACGCTCGACGAGTTCTCCGATCGGGCCGGTGCGGTGTGGACGGCACGCACCCTCGGTGACCTGGCGGCGTTGACCCGCGACCTACCGGCCCTGCCCGACCCGATCGTCGACGCCGGCCCGCTCGGGCGCGGGCGTCAGGAGTTGCTGATGGTCTTCGCCGCCGCGGCGCTCACCCTGCTGCTGCTCGGCGGCCTGCTCGCCGTCACCCGCTGATCCGGGTCGCCCTGCGATGAACTGATCGCGCGATCAGTCCGTACCAGTGGGCGGACGGGCAACCGGCAGGACACGGCTGCCCGGTCCAGACGCGTTCGGTCCGGACCGAGGAGGCACCACAGACATGGCACCGCTCAGATCCCCCCATCGCCGACTGGGCACCCGGACCCACCGAGCGGCGATGCTGCTCATCGCGATCATCGCGGGGGTCGGTGTCCTGCCCGGCGTGGCCGTCGCCGCGCCCGCCGGTGGCGGCGGCCAGCAGCTGAACGCCGCCGACATGACGCTGCTCAACGGGGTGCGGCTGGCCGGGCTGTGGGAGATGCCAGCCGGCCAGATGGCCGCCGAGAAGGGACAGTCGGCGAAGGTCCGGGAGATCGGCGCCGGCATCGCCAGCGAGCACCAGAGGCTCGACCAGCTCGTGGTCGACGCGGCCAACAAGTTGGGCGCGACGATTCCCAGCGAGCCGACCGCCGAGCAGAAGGGCTGGCTGGCCGAGATGCAGAAGGCGTCCGGCGCTCGGTTCGACCAGATCTTCGTCACCCGGCTCCGGGTCGCCCACGGCAAGATCTTCCCGGTGATCGGCGCGGTCCGCGCCAGCACCCGGGACGCCACCGTCCGCAAGCTCTGCGAGGACGCCAACGGATTCGTCCAGCACCACATGCAGATGCTGGAGAGCACCGGCCTGGTCCGCTGGCCGGAGCTGCCGCCGGCAGCGCTGCCCGCCCCGGGTGAGGACGGGCTCCTGGCCGCCGCCTCCGCCAACTCCGGCCCGCAGGTCGGCGTCAGCAGCACTGTCGTCTGGCTGGTCTTCCTCGCCGCGCTGGGCACGGGCGGAATCGCCACCTACCGGATGTTGCGCCGCAGCTGACCAGTCAACTGGTGGCTCGCGTCAGCGGTCGACCTGGGTGAAGTCCCAGGAGTGCGGGGCGCGGGCCACCAGCAGGGCTGGCGGGTCCGGCAGTGGGCGCGGGCTGCTGCGCCACTTGGAGATGACCACCACACGGTGGTCGGTGGAGGAGAAGACCTCGCTGGAGACGTGCAGCGGGTCGTGTTCCAACTCGGGCAGGGCGGTGTCGCACACCCAGGTGATCAGGTCGGCGACTCCGTACGCCTCGGCGCGCGCCTCCCACATCCGCACGATCATGTCCGCCGCTCCCGTCACACGCTGACCGTGGTCAACGGCAGCGCCGAGTCGGCTGGCAGGTCCAGTCGACTGGGAGCGACCCCGGCGGCGACCAGGTGCGAACCGAGCGCGGCCACCATCGCACCGTTGTCGGTGCACAGCTTCGGTCGGGGCACCCGGACCCGGATGCCGTACTTCTCGGCCCGCTGCTCGGCCAGCGCCCGCAACCGCGAGTTCGCCGCCACTCCCCCGCCGATGACCAGGGTCTCGATGCCCTGCGCGCGGCAGGCGGCGAGCGCCTTGCTGGTCAGCACGTCACAGACCGCCTCCTGGAAGGACGCGGCCACATCGGCCACCGGCACCGGCTCACCGGCACGCTGACGGGCCTCGACCCACCGGGCCACCGCCG
This sequence comes from Micromonospora sp. NPDC005171, assembly GCF_040608575.1. Lineage (NCBI taxonomy): Bacteria > Bacillati > Actinomycetota > Actinomycetes > Micromonosporales > Micromonosporaceae > Micromonospora > Micromonospora sp. NPDC005171. The sequence continues at coordinate 12,561 of NZ_JBEXIM010000051.1, forward strand.
TCTTCAGGCCGGAGAACGAAAAGTCGTACCGGTGGGCGGCGAGATCCTTCGCGGCGGTCAGACCGCGGGGGAACGCGATCGAGGCGGCATCGCCGGCCCGGGCCTCCCGGTCGATGGGCGGACCGCCCGGGAACGGCAACCCGAGCAGCCGGGCGACCTTGTCGAACGCCTCCCCGGCCGCGTCGTCGATGGTGGCGCCCAGCGGGGTGACACCCCGGGCCAGGTCGTCGACGAGCAGGAGGGACGAGTGGCCGCCGGACACCAGGAGCGCGATGGCGGGTTCGGGCAGCGGGCCGTGCTCAAGGGTGTCCACCGCGACGTGGGCGGCGAGGTGGTTGACGCCGTAGACAGGTTTCTCGGCGGCGAGCGCGTACCCCTTGGCGGCAGCGACGCCGACCAGCAACGCGCCGGCCAGCCCCGGCCCGGAGGTGACAGCGATCGCGTCGATGTCGGCAAGCGTGACGCCGGCCTCGGTGAGTGCCCGGTCCATGGTCGGCACGATGGCCTCCAGGTGTGCCCGGCTGGCCACCTCCGGCACCACACCCCCGAACCGGGCGTGTTCCTCGACGCTGGAGGCGAGCGCGTCGGCCAGCAGCGTGTGCCCCCGCACGATGCCGACACCGGTCTCGTCGCAGGAGGTCTCGATCCCCAGGATCAGTGGTTCGTCAGCCATGGTCGTGTGGTCCGTCCCCGGTCGGCTCGGCGTCGCGCCGCATGACCAGCGCGTCGGTGTTGCTCGGTTGGTAGTAGCCGCGCCGCACCCCGATCGGCTCGAACCCGTACGTCGCGTAGAGCCGCTGGGCTGCGGCGTTGTCCACGGCGACCTCCAGCAGGGTGCTGCGGGCGTCGCGCCGGACCGCCTCGGCGAGCAGTTCCTCCAGCAGTGCGCGGCCTACGCCGCGCCGCTGGGCGTCCCGGCGGACGGCGATGTTCTGCACCCACACCTCGTCCGGCGGAACGCCCGCGAGTCCGGCGTAGCCGAGCACCGCACCGTCCGCGTCGACGGCGATCCGGTAGTGGTGCCCGTTGGCGAGCTCGCTCCAGAACATGGCCGGCGACCACTTCTCAGCGCCGAAGAGGTCCGCCTCGATCGGCAGCACGTCGTCGATGTGCCACCAACGGAACGGTTCGAGCCGTACCGCCGTCATGGCAGGACCGGTTTGCGGCCGGTCGCCGCCACCGCGTCGGGGCGGCGCAGGTAGAGCGGGGTGAGCCGCTCACTGGGCTCGCCCGCCCGGATCCGCTCGGCGGCGAGCAGCGCCAGCACTGTCGCGTCCGGATAGCGCGGCTCGACCCGAACGGGCAGGTCAAGGACCTCGGCGTACCGGTGCGCCCCGTCACCGACCGCGATCGTCGCGCCCAGTTCGCGGGCGCGCGCGGCGGCGACCGCCGGTGCGGACACCTCAGGCCCGACGATCCGCTGGCCGGCGCCGTCGTAGACGGCCCAGTAGAGCTCCTTACGCCGGGCATCGCTTGCGGCCAGGACCGGCGCGCCGGACGCCGCCGGGTAGCCGATGGCGTCCAGCGAACAGACGCCGTACGTGGGGATGCCGAGCACCTGACCCATTGTCGCGGCGGTGACCAGGCCGACCCGCAGCCCGGTGAACGGCCCCGGGCCGAGCCCGGCGACGATGGCGGTCAGGTCACGTGGGCGCGCGTCGGCGTCGGCGAGGGCCGCATCCACCTGGGGCGCGAGCAGCTCACCGTGCGCGCGGGCGTCGACCGTGCACCGGTGCGCCCGCGACGCCACGCCGTCTGCCGAGACCTCCACCAGAGCCGCGGTGACCGCGGGGGTCGAGCTGTCCACCACGAGTACGAGCACGGTAAGCCAGCCTAGCCGCCCCGCCCCGCGCCCCCGTCACGCCCCGCCCTGCCCCGCCTCGCGCCGCCTCGTCCCGACCTCGCCCCACCCGCCCCGCCGCAGGCTGTCCTGCCGCCGTAGCCCTGCGGGCGGCCGGGCCCACCGCCTAGCCTCGGACGAACGCTGGAGCCACAATCGCTGATGAGCCTGATGTCTGTGAGTCATCGTGATGACTCACAGACATCACGCTCATTGGGGTAAGGCCCGCCAGGTCGTGCGCTCGGCGATCTCGGACGCGGATCGCGCCGCGAGCCGCCGACCTGCCGCAGCGGGATCGCGGGAATCTCGCCCGTGGTCCACCATGCCGGGGTGTCATCGACTCGCCTTGTCACAGTGCTCGGCGCTGCCGTGCGGCATCAACGACATCTGCGCGACCTGAGCCAGCGTCAGTTGGCCGCGCTGGCCGAGGTCGACCAGGCCGCGGTGGCCCGGTTCGAACGTGGTGAGCGAGCGCCTACCATCCCGGTGCTGGAGCGACTGTTCGCCGCGATGGACGTGCAATTGGTCATCGGGGTCGAGCCGTTGGACGCGCACCTCGACGCCCGAATCGACGGCTTGGCCGCCCGGCCGATCGCCGAGCGGATCGAGGGCTAGGGCTGGATCGGCTGCTGGACCGACTGACCGACTTCCCGCAGGTGATCACCGGTTGCACCGCGGCGTTGCTACAGGGCGCACCGGTGCCGGTCGACGCGCTGGAGATCGCCCTGCGCTGGCAGGACGCCAAGCTGTTCACCCGCTGGTTGGAGACGAACTACGGCCAACGGTGGAACGCCCGCTGGGGTGAGTTCGGCGGGGTATGGCTGGAGCCCGAGGAGCCGGGCGAACACCTGTGGTCGACCCGGTACGGGGAGATCAGGGCCACCATGTGCGACGAACTGCCCGAGACGATCGAGGTGTGCCACGGCGGGCGGAGTTACCAGGTGGTGCCGCTCATCGAGCTGGAGCTGAGCGAGCCGCGCGCTGCCGAATTGCTCCGCCGCTACCGGGACCGGCAGTTGGCCAGCGACGGCTGAGCCAACTGCCGGTGTTGGGTCAGCCGGCGGTGCGCTCCCAGTCGATGGTGGGCAGGCCGGCGTCGGCTAGTGCCTTGTTGGCGGCGCTGAACGGGCGGCTGCCGAGGAAGCCGCGCGGGTTCATCGGGCTGGGGTGGCCCGCCTCCAGCACCACGTGCTGCGGATTGGTGACCAGTGCGGCCTTCTTCCGGGCGTAGCCACCCCAGAGCAGGAAGACCACCCGGTCGGGTGCCGCGTCCAGTGCCCGGATGGTGGCGTCGGTGAACTCTTCCCAGCCGGCGTTGGCGTGCGAGCCCGGGGTCGCCTGACGGACGGTCAGCACCGCGTTGAGCAGCAGCACACCCTGGGCGGCCCACCCGTCGAGGTTGCCGCTGCGCGGCTTGGGCACGCCCACGTCCTCGCCCAACTCCTTGAAGACGTTGCGCAGCGACGGGGGCACCGACACACCGTCGCGGACGCTGAAGCTCAACCCGTGTGCCTGCCCGGCCCGGTGGTAAGGATCCTGCCCGAGGATGAGCACCCGGGTGCCCTGCGGCGGGCAGAGCCGGTATGCCGAGAACAGGTCCTCCAGCGGCGGGAAGACGGTCTGCGTCGCGTATTCCCGGGCGACGAACTCGCCCAGCGCGGCGGTGCGTGCCGGGTCGAGGTGCGGGGTGAGCACGGCACGCCACTGCTCCGGCAGGTGGGCCAGCAGATCCAGGGCGGGAGCGTCGTCGGGCATCAGAAACCTCTCACAGCGCGGGTCGGTCCCCCGCACTCTAGGCATCGGGTACGACAGCCGCCGACCTAGCCCAGGTCGGCGAGCCGCCGGGCCCAGTCACCGCCGATCGGGTCCAGCTCGACGATGCGGGTGTCGTCGTCGCGGCGGTCGATGCGCACCCGCAGGTGCGCGTCCACCAACTGCTCCACCAGGCCCTCGCCCCACTCCACCACCGTCACCGAGTCGTCGACCGACGCGTCGAGGTCCAGGTCGTCGATCTCGGCGCGCGGGTCGGTGGCGTCACCCAACCGGTACGCGTCGGCGTGCACCAGCGCCACCCGGCCGCCCCGGGCGGGGTCGGGGCGGTGCACCCGGGCGATCACGAAGGTCGGCGAGGTGATGTCACCGAGGACACCGAGCCCGGCGCCGATGCCCTGGGTGAGCGCGGTCTTGCCGGCGCCCAGCGGGCCGGTCAACAGCACCAGGTCGCCGGCGCGCAGCAGCCCGGCCAACCGCCTGCCGAAGTCCCGAGTGTCCTCGACGGTCGGCAGCTTGACGACGTGACTCACCGTTCCTCCACGCTCTGCAATGACTCCAGGAACCGCGCCAGCGCGGCGTTGACCTCGTCCGCGTGCTCCAACATCACCACGTGACCGCTGTCCTTGATCTTCACGAACTCGGCGTGCGGCAACCGGCGGACGATCTCCTCGGAGTGGGTCACCGGAGTGATCATGTCCTTGTCGCCGACCACCACCAGCACCGGAGTCGCCGCCAGCGCCGCCAGCGCCGGGAAGCGCGAGTGGGTGGCCAGGGTCCGCAGGTAGCGGGTCACCGTGTCGGCCGACGTCCGGGAGTTCATCGTCTCCACGTAGGACACCAGCGACGGGCTGGGCTTGCGGGTGCCGAAGCCGTACTTGCGGGTCAGCAGCCAGGCCACGTTCGACGTGGACTTGCGGGCCTTGTCGATCACCGGCCCGCCGTAGCGGGTGGCGTTGCTGACCATGTAGAGCACCGGGCCACCGACCCGGCCGAGCAGCGCGGGCGCGACCAGCTTGGTCTCCGCGATGAGCCCGCCCGACGTGGCCATCAGAACGGTGCCCACCACCCGGTCACCGAACAGCTCTCCGAACAGCTCGGCGAACGCCATGATGGTCATGCCGCCCATCGAGTGGCCGACCAGCACCAGCGGCCCGTCCGGGGCGGTCCGGTCGATCACCTGGCGCAACGTCCGGCCGAGCACCGTGAGGTCGTACTCCCCGGTCTCCAGCCGGCCGGACCGGCCGTGACCGGGCTGGTCGTACGCCACGATCCGGTAGTCACCGCGAGCGGCGAGCATCTGCCGCTGGAAGTGGAACGTCCCCATGTCCAGACAGAAGCCGTGCACCAGCACCACCGTCGGGCGCCCCGGCACCGGCCGGGTCGGCTCGACCACCTCGACGTGGATGTCCGTGCCGTCCGGCAACTCCAGGCGGAACGCCTCGTCGTACCGCTGCTGGTCGAACGTCTCGTGCGCGTAGCGGTCGGCCGGGTCGGCCTTGAGCCGACGGACCAGGGTCCGTTCGGTCGCGACCCCGGCCGCCAGACCCGCCGCGGCCACCCCCACCGCCGCGCCGACGATCCCCGCGACCCGGCCCGCGGCCGTCCGCGGACGCGGAATGCGGTAACTCATGGTTTCTCGCCGTCGTAGACCCGGGGCACCCGCGTGCCGCCGAACCGGGTGACGATCTCGTAGTTGATCGTGCCGACCGCCTCGGCCCAGTCGTCAGCGGTCGGCTCGCCGTCGGCACCGCTGCCGAAGAGCGTCGCCACGTCGCCGTCGGCCACCGGGTCGTCACCGCAGTCGAGCACGAACTGGTCCATGCAGACCCGCCCCGAGATGGTCCGGCGTACGCCGCCGAGCTGCACCGGGCCGGTGTTGGACGCGTGCCGGGGCACCCCGTCGGCGTAGCCGAGCGGCACCACGGCCAGGTTCGCGTCGGTTTCTGTGGTGTAGGCGTGCCCGTAGGAGATGCCGGTGCCGGCGGGCACCCGTTTGGTGAGCATCACCCGGGCGCGGGCGGTCATCGCCGGCCGCAACCCGTACGTCTCGCCGGCCACCGGCGAGAGCCCGTAGATGGCCAGGCCGGGGCGGACCAGGTCGAAGTGGGTGTCCGGGCGGGTGAGGGTGGCGGCAGAGTTGGCGAGGTGCCGCCAGCGCGGTCGCAGCCCGGCCCGCTCGACCATGGACAGCCCCTCGTGGAAGACGGCCAGTTGGCGGTCGGTGGTGGGGTGGCCGGGCGAGTCCGCGTACACGAAGTGGCTCCACACGCCGACCACCTCGACCAGGCCGTCGGCCTGCGCCTTCACGGCGGCGTCCAGCAGCGCGGGCCAGTCGGCGACGGTCGCGCCGCCCCGGGACAACCCCGTATCGATCTTGAGGTGCAGGCGGGCGGGACGCCCGGCGAGGCGACCCGCCTCGATCATCTCGTCCAGCTGCGCCAGGCTGGCCGTGCCCAGGTCCACCCCGGCGCTGACCCCCTCGTGCAGCGGCAACCCGGGCGCGAGCAACCAGGCCAGCACCGGCACTGTCACCCCGGCACGGCGCAGGGTGAGCGCCTCGTCGAGGGTGCAGACGCCGAGCCAGTCCGCCCCGGCGTCGAGCGCCGCGCGGGCGGCCGGAAGCATGCCGTGGCCGTACCCGTCGGCCTTCACCACCGCCATCAACTCGGCGGTGGTGCCGGAGCGGAGCCTGCTCACGTTCTCGCGGATGGCGTCAAGATCGACGCGTACCTCGGCCTGCCACATGCGCCCAGCCTACTTTCCGCCGTGATCACCGCGGGCGGCGACGCACGTCCCGGCGCGGCGATCCGGTCACCGCACCCGGAACCGCCCGGTTCAGCCCAGCCGGGCCAACACCGGACGCAACGCGGTCGCCACGTCGGGCGCGGTCACCGGCCCACCCCGGGCCGCCTCCCGCCCGGCGAGCCCATGCAGGTACGCGGCCGAGGCGGCGGCCCGATCGGCGGGCACCCCGGCCGCCAACAGCGAGCCGAGCAGCCCGGCCAACACGTCGCCGGTGCCGCCGGTGGCCAGCGCCGGGGTGCCGGTCGGGTTGACGTACGCCCGACCGTCCGGCGTGCCGATCACCGTGCGGTCGCCCTTGAGCAGCACCACCGCGTTCATCCACGCGGCCAGCCGCAGCGCGGCGCCGACCCGGTCGGCACCCGGCTCCTCCCCGCAGAGACGGGTGAACTCCCGGTCGTGCGGGGTGACCACGATGGGCGCGTCCCGACCCCGCAACCGGTCGGCGAGCGAGCCGTCCACCAGCAGGGTCAGGGCGTCGGCGTCGAGCACCACCGGCACCGGGGCGGCCAGTACGGCCCGCAGTTCGGCCGCCGCGTCGGCGCCGGTGCCCAGCCCGGAGCCGCAGACCCAGGTCTGCACCCGACCCGCGTCGGCGACCCGCTCGCTCGCGATCACCGAGGGGTGCTGGTGCAGCACCTCGGCGCGGGCGCTGCCGGCGTAGCGGACCAGGCCGGTCGGCCCGGCCAGGGCGCCGCCCACGGAGAGCACCGCCGCGCCGGGGTAGGTCGCCGACCCGGTCGCCACCCCCACCACGCCCCGCGTGTACTTCTCCGACGACGGGCCCAGCTCGGGCCACCAGTCGACCAGGTCGGACCACTCGGTGACCCGCAGCGCCGGGGTGCCACGCAGCCACGGCCGCAGCCCGATGTCGACAAGCTCGACCTGCCCGGCCAGCACGGCGGCCGGGCCGACCACCAGGGCGGGCTTCAGCGCGCCGAAGGCCACCGTCACGTCGGCGCGGACCGCGGTGGGCCGGCCGGACGCGGACAGCGGCACGTGGCCGGTGTCGACAGCGACCCCGCTGGGCACGTCGACCGCCAGCACTGTGGCCCGCTCCCCGTCGCGTCCGCGCAGCTCGTCGAGGCGCTGGACCATCCCGTCCGCGTTGGCCCGTAGCCCGCCGGTGCCACCGATGCCGACGATGCCGTCGAGCACCAGGTCGACAGGGCCGGCCGGACCCGACACCAGCCGACCGCCGGCGGCCCGTAGCGCGGCCAGGCCGGCGGCGTGCGCCCGCCCGGGGCTGAGCAACATGGCGGACACCTGGACACCCCGGCGGGCCAGCCGCTCGCCCGCGTACAGCGCGTCGCCGCCGTTGTCACCGGAGCCGACCAGCAGCAGCACCCGGCCCCCGTAGACGCCGCCCCGCTCGGCGAGCACGAGCGCGGCGCGGCGGGCCAGGCCGGCGGCGGCCCGCTGCATCAGCGTCCCCTCCGGCAGCGTGCCCATCAACCCCGCCTCGGCCGCCCGTACGTCGGCCACCCGCCACACCGCTCTCATGCCACCGTGTCCCATCCCGTTCGCGGGTGGGCCCGACCGGCCCGCCCGGCCGACGTCATCGTTCCGCGACCACCATCGCCGACGCGATCCCGCCGTCGTGCGACAACGAGAGATGCCAGTGGTTGACCCCACGCGCGTCGGCCACCGCCGCGACCGTGCCGGAGACGGCCAGCCAGGGGCGGCCGTCCGGGTCGGGCACGATCTCGCAGTCGTGCCAGCTCAGCCCGGCCGGAGCGCCGAGCGCCTTGGCCACCGCCTCCTTGGCGGCGAACCGGGCGGCGAGCGACTCGGGTGAGCGCGGGTTGCCGGTGCGGGTGTGCCGCTCGGCCTCGGTGAAGAGCCGGTCGGCGAGCAGCGGCGTCCGGGCCAGGGCCCGGGCGAACCGGTCGACCAGGACGACGTCGATGCCGACAGCGACGATCACCACATCACCCTACCGGCGGTCGGGGTCGCAGATTAGCCGTCGGGCTCGCGCTGGGCAACGCCTGTGGACACCCCCGGGGTACGCCTCGACGCCGGCTGTCCACAGGGCACCGCGCGACCTCCGGTACGCGCCTAGCGTCAGCGCGTCGATGCCGATCGTCCACGGGGGTGTGGTCATGACCGACGAGCCGTTCACCGTCCGGCTGCAGGAGTTGCGGGCGGTCGCCGTCCTGCTCGACGACGAGGCGCGCCGGTTGGCGTTGGGCCTCGCCGGGCTGCCCGGGCTGGTGGTGGCGGCACCCGAGTGGCGAGCTGGCGCGGCCCTGGCCGGGTTGGAGGCGGCCGGGCACGCCTGGTTCTGCCGGCTGGGCGCCCAGGTCGCGTCGGCCTCCGGCGGGGTCCGGGCTGCGGCCGAGGCGTACGAGACGGTGGACGACCGGGCCGCCGACCGCTTCGCCACCCTGCCCCGGTGAGCGGCGTCGGCTACCGGCAGCTGTGGGCTGTCGATCCGGACGGGTGGCGGGCCGCCGGGGCGGCGTGGGCGGGGTTGATCGGGCCACTGAATCGGCGCGTCGGTGAGCTGCGCGCGGCAGGCGGGCGGTTGCGCGGCGGTTGGTCGGGTGCGGCAGCCACGGCGGCGGACACCCGGCTCGCCGGTCTTCGGGACGAGCTGGCCTCGGTCGCACCAGCGCTGATCGAGGTCGACCAGGTGCTGGCCGAGTTGGCCGGCCGGCTGACGGTGCAGAAGGCACGGCTCACCGAGGCGGTAGCCCAGGCCGAGGCGGCCGGCCTACTGGTGGACCGCTCAGGCGGGGTGCGGGTCGATCCCGTCCGGGTTCGACCCACCGACCGGGCCGGGGTGGCGGCGGCAGCGGTGGCAGCGGCTGGGGTGGCCGCGGCCCTGCGGGCCGCGCTCGACGGGGCAGCCGCCGCGGACCGGGTCGCCGCCGACCGGTTGGCTGAGCTGGCGAGGGCTGCCGGCACCGGCTGGGCGTCCCCGCCGCCGCCGGGTCGACCGGCCCCCGGTGCCGCGCCCGCGCTGGTCAGCGCCTGGTGGTCCGGGTTGACCCCGGCACAGCGACGGTGGCTGATCGGGCGCGAGCCGGCAGTGGTCGGCGGGTTGGACGGGGTGCCGGTGGCCGCCCGAGACCAGGCCAACCGGTTACGGCTCGACGCCTGGCGTGCGGAGCTGCTGGCCGAGCGGCGACGGTTGCTGGCCCGGGTGCCGCCGGGGCCACTCGCGACTGTCCGGCTGCGTGGGGTGGTCGGACGGTTGGCCGGCCTGGACGCGTTGGTCGGGCGGTTGACGGGCGACGGGGCGCCGCGGGCGTACCTGCTCGGGTTGGATCCGGCCGGTGAGGGCCGGGTGGTGGTGGCGCTCGGCGACCCCGACCACGCCGACCGGGTGTTGACCTACGTGCCGGGGATGACCGCCGGCCTGGACGACGCCCCCGGCGAGCTGGGCAGGGCGGCCCGGGTGCTGGACCGGTGCGCGGCGCTCGCCCCGGGTGAGCGCAGCGCTGCGGTGCTCTGGTTGGACTACGACGCTCCGGATCTCCTGACCGAGGCCGCCTCGGCGGGTCAGGCCCGCGACGCCGGCCCGGCGTTGCATCGCTTCCAGGAGGGGTTGCGGGCCACCCACGAGGGGCCGCCGGCCCGGCAGACGGTGCTCGGGCACAGCTACGGGTCGCTGGTGGTGGGGGTGGCCGCCCGGGAGCACGGGCTCGCCGCGGACGCGCTGGTCTTCGTCGGCTCACCCGGTGTCGGCGCGTCGCACGCCGCCGAGCTGGGCGTGCCACCCGGGCAGGTCTGGGCGAGCAGCGCCCCCGACGACGTGATCCGGGCGGCCCAGTCACCGGACGAGCTGGCCCGACGGGTCCTGCTGCGTACGGCTCCGTTGGCCGCCGTGCTGGGCTGGCCGGGTCAGACCGGGCACGAGCTGTGGTTCGGGCACGACCCGTCCGATCCCGGGTTCGGCGGTCGGGTCTTCGGCAGTGGACGAGGTGGGCACACCGGTTACTGGGACCCGGGCAATCCCGCGCTGGACGGGATGGCCCGGGTCGTGCTGGGCCGCTGAGGCCTACTCGACGGTGACCGACTTGGCCAGGTTGCGGGGCTGGTCCACGTCGTGCCCCCGGGCGGCGGCGATCTCGGCGGCAAGCACCTGCAACGGCACAGTGGTGACGAGCGGCGCCAGCAGGGTGGGCGTACGCGGCACGTAGATCAGGTGGTCGGCGTAGCGGACGACCGCCTCGTCACCCTCCTCCGCGATGACGATGGTCCGCGCGCCACGAGCCCGGACCTCCTGGATGTTGGAGACGACCTTGTCGTGCAGCATGCCCCGACCGATCGGCGAGGGCACCACGCAGATCACCGGGGTGCCCTTGTCGATCAGGGCGATCGGGCCGTGCTTGAGTTCACCGGCGGCGAAGCCCTCGGCGTGCATGTACGCCAGTTCCTTGAGCTTCAGCGCGCCCTCCAGGGCCACCGGGTAGCCGACGTGCCGGCCGATGAAGAGCACTGTCGGCTCGGACTTCAGGTCCCGGGCCAGCTCGCGGACGGGCTCGATCCGGTCGAGCAGCTCACGCAGCTTGCCGGGAATCTCCTGCAACTGCGCGACCACCGCGCCCACCTCGTCGGCGAACTTGATCCCGCGCACCTGGGCCAGGTGCAGGCCGATCAGATAGCAGGCGACGACCTGGGTGAGGAACGCCTTGGTGGAGGCGACGGCGATCTCCGGCCCGCCGTGGGTGTAGAGCACCGCGTCGGACTCGCGGGGGATGGTCGAGCCGTTGGTGTTGCAGATCGCCAGCACCCGGGCTTTCTGGTCCTTGGCGTGGCGCAGCGCCATCAGGGTGTCCATCGTCTCGCCGGACTGCGAGATGACCACGATCAGCGTGGACCTGTCGAGGACCGGGTCGCGGTAGCGGAACTCGCTGGCCAGCTCCACCTCGCAGGGGATCCGGGTCCAGTGCTCGATGGCGTACTTGGCGACCATGCCGGCGTGGTACGCCGTGCCGCAGGCCACGATGAAGATCTTGTCGACGTCGCGCAGGTCCTGGTCGCTGAGGCGGACCTCGTCGAGGGCGATCTCGCCGCTCTCGGTGAGCCGGCCCAGCAGTGTGTCGGCGATGGCCTGCGGCTGCTCCTCGATCTCCTTGAGCATGAACCAGTCGTAGCCGCCCTTCTCGGCGGCCGAGGAGTCCCAGTCGATGTGGAAGTCCTTGCCGGCGGCGGGCTGGCCCTCGAAGTCGGTGATCTCGATGCTGTCCCCGGTGATCAGCACGATCTGGTCCTGGCCCAGCTCGACCGCTTCCCGGGTGTGTTCGATGAACGCGGCCACGTCGCTGGCCAGGTAGTTTTCCCCGTCGCCGCGGCCGACCACGAGCGGCGAGTTGCGCCGGGCGCCGACGACCGCGCCGGGCACGGCGGCGTCCACGGCGAGCAGGGTGAACGCGCCCTCCAGCCGCTGGCAGACCACGCGCATGCCGGCGGCGAGCAGTTGCGGGCTGTCCGGCTGGCCGGCGGCGCGCAGGTCGGCCAGCGCGGCGGCGAGCAGGTGCGCGGCGCACTCGGTGTCGGTGTCGCTGGTGAACTGGACGCCTTCGGCCTCCAGCTCGGCGCGGAGCTTGGCGAAGTTCTCGATGATGCCGTTGTGGATCACCGCGACCCGCCCGTCGGGGGCGACGTGTGGATGGGCGTTGCGGTCGGTCGGGCCGCCGTGGGTGGCCCACCGGGTGTGCCCGATGCCGGTGGTGCCGTCACCGATGCCGATCGGGCTGGCCGCGCAGGAGGTCGGGTCGTCGGCGGCCCGCTCGGACAGCACCTTCTCCAGGTTGGCCAGCTTGCCGGCTTTCTTCTCGGTCAGCAGCTGGTCGGCGCAGACGATCGCGACGCCTGCCGAGTCGTAGCCGCGGTATTCCAGCCGCCGCAGCCCGTCGAGGACGATGCCGAGTGCGGGGCGCGCGCCCGCGTATCCCACGATTCCACACATGGCCCGCAGCCTAACCCAGTTTCACTCATGATGGGTGCTCGAAAGTCGGGTTATCAATCACGGAATCTGAGCGATCGGTGGTTGGAGGGCCGCAACCGGACGAGCTTCGCGGCCCACTTCCCGGTCCGCCGGGGTGACGGGGTTGCGGCACGCCTTCGGGTACGACAGTCTCTCGGCGGGTTCGGCGCGCCCCCGTGCCTCGGCTCGTTCGTTCCCATACCCACTCCCGCCCGGAGCAGCCATGTCCGACGCGCCCCCGCCCGAGTCATCCCCCTCTCCCCCGCCGGACCCGTCAGTCGGCGGCGCGTCTGGGGCGTCAGCCGAGCAGTCCTCGCCGGGTGCGGGCTCTCCAGCAGCGGATCCGACGGCACCGCCCTCGGCCGCGTTCCCGGCACCCGACCCGCTGGCCCCGGGCCAACCGTGGGCACCGCCAGCACCGCCAGCACCGTGGGCACCGGCACCCTGGGCACCGGCCGCGCCGTGGGCACCGCCCCCGCCCACCGGCTGGCCCACGCCCACCGCCGAGCCGCCGACCGCAGGCTGGACGCAGCCGACCGGAATGCCGCCAGTCGGCTGGCCCATACCCGCAGGGTGGTCACCGCCGCCCGCAGGATGGTCGCCGCCGCCCGCGGGGTGGCCGCCGCCGCCCGGCTATCCGCCGCCGTACGCGTATCCCGGCCATCCGCAGCCCGGCGGCGGCCCGTCCACGCACAGCGGCCGTGCCGTCGGGATCGTCATCGCCGTGTTCCTGGCGCTGGTCCTGACCGTCTGCGGCTGCCTCTGCGCGGGCAGCCTGCTGCTCGACGGGAGCGGCTCGGAGCCGTTCGCCGAGGAACCCTGGGGCACTCCCGACGTCGACGGCTGGGCCGAGCCGACCGCCGGGCCGCTCATCCCCGAGGGACCGGACGCCCAACCGACAACCACAGCGCCCACCCCGAGCAAACGGCCGGTCACTCGACCGACGTCCGGGCCGGCCCCCGTGACGGTGGTCTACGAGGTCACCGGCTCGGGTACGGCAGACATCGCGTACTACGACGCCGAAAGCGATCTCATGCACGTCGACAACGCGAAGTTGCCCTGGCGGACCACCATCCGGACCAATGGCAGGAGCCGGGTGATGGTGGAGGCCACCTGGCCGGACATCGACTACCACGGGCCGATCGACTGCGCGGTCACCGTCACCGGTGCTGGCAAACCCGTCGTCGACAAGGTGCGGGGGTACTGGCGGACCACCTGCTCGGTCGGTTGAGGCCGAGCGCGGCCGGTCCCGCTTGATCGACATCACATCGTGGAAATCGCGCTGTCGCGGTGCGGGTGACACCCCGCTTCCGGCGATGTCGAGTCGATCATGGGCCCGCGGTGGGCTGGGTTCGACCCGGGTGTGGTCGTAGGCTGGCGCACGTGACGACGAGCACCGATGTCGACCCGCTGGTGGCCCGGATGCGGCCGTTCGGCACGACGATCTTCGCCGAGATGTCCGCCCTCGCCGTACGCACCGGCGCGGTCAACCTCGGGCAGGGCTTCCCCGACACCGACGGCCCGCCGGAGATGCTGGCCGCCGCGGCCGAGGCGCTGCGCAACGGGCAGAACCAGTACCCGCCCGGCCCGGGGATCCCCGCCCTGCGCGCGGCCGTCGCGGCCCATCAGCGGCGGTTCCACGACCTGGCGTACGACCCGGACGACGAGATCGTCATCACGGCGGGCGCGACCGAGGCGGTGGCGGCGAGCATCCTCGCGCTCTGCGAACCGGGCGACGAGGTGGTGTGCTTCGAGCCGTACTACGACTCGTACGCCGCCTCGATCGCGCTGGCCGGCGCGGTCCGCAGGCCGGTGACGTTGCGTCCCGCTGCCGACGGCCGGTACGCCTTCGACCCGGCGGCGCTGCGTGCGGCGTTCGGCCCGCGCACCCGGCTGGTGCTGCTGAACTCCCCGCACAATCCGACCGGGAAGGTCTTCACCCCGGCCGAGTTGGCGCAGGTCGCCGAGTTGTGCCAGGAGTTCGGCGCGTACGCGGTCACCGACGAGGTGTACGAGCATCTGGTCTTCACCGACGCGGCGAGCCCGCACGTGCCACTGGCGGCCCTGCCGGGGATGCGGGAGCGGACGCTGCGCATCTCGTCGGCCGGCAAGACGTTCGCCTGCACGGGGTGGAAGGTCGGCTGGGCGAGCGGCCCGGCGGCGTTGGTCTCGGCGGTGCTCCGGGTGAAGCAGTTCCTCACCTACGTCAACGCCGCGCCGCTGCAACCGGCGGTGGCCGTGGCGCTGGCCCTGCCGGACGACTACTACACCGGCTTCCGGGACGGCCTCCAACAGCGGCGTGACCAGCTCGTCGGTGGCCTCACCGACGCCGGGTTCGAGGTACTTGACTCGGAGGGGACGTACTTCGTCACCGCCGACATCACCGCCCTCGGCGGCCGGGACGGGGTGGAGTTCTGCCGGTCGTTGCCGGAGCGCTGCGGTGTGGTGGCGGTGCCCACCCAGGTCTTCTACGACGACATCGACGCGGGTCGGCGGCTGGTCCGGTTCGCCTTCTGCAAACGCCCCAAGGTGCTGACCGAGGCGGTCACCCGGCTGCGCGCCCTGGCTCCGGCACGCTGACCCGGCACGGGCGCTGTGGAGCTGAACTGATGTCGTAAACAGTTCAGCTCCACAAAACCCGTCGTGACCGCCCGCCACCAGTGACGCGGCCCGCCAGGCCGTGTCTCCAAAAGGTGCACAGCCATTGCACGCCCGGCTCATGCGTGGTCAGAGGACGGCGACGGCCTCGGTGGCTGCTGCCTCGTCTCTGACGACGGGGACCGTGTTCTTCGGGCCACGGAGGACGATGTAGAGGAAGAGTGCCCCCATAACGGCGACGCCTGCCCACATGGCCTGCTGCCAGCCGTCGACGAAGGACTGCTGGGCGGCGTGAAGCAGGTCCTGCGCGTGGGTGCCCGTGCCGCCCGCCGCCGCAACGGCGTTGGCGATGCCCTCCCGGGCGGTGTCCGCGGCCCCCTGGGGGATGCCGTGGAGCCTGTCGTCGATGGTGCTGCGATAGCCGGCGGACACGAGCGCTCCGAGCAGGGCGACGCCGAGCGCGGTGCCGAACTCGCGGGTGACGTCGTTGAGCGCGGAGGCAACGCCCTGCTTCTCCCGCGACAGGGAGCCGGTGATGGCCTCGGTGGATGGGGTCATCGACAGGCCCATGCCGAGGCCCATGGCGAGCAGGCCGGGCAGGATGGACAGGTATCCGCCGTCGACGGAAACGAACAGGGCCATGAGCGCCAAGGCGACGCCGGCCAGCGCAATGCCGGTGGCCATCGTCGAGCGGGCGCCGATTCGTGCGGTGAGCCTGGGGGCCAGGCCGGAGGCAATCATCATCATGACGGCCATCGGCATCAGCGCGGCCGTGGACAGCAGGCCCGACCAGCCGAGCACGGCCTGGAAGAACGGGAAGAGGACCACCCCGATGCCCGCCTGGACACCGAAGACCACCAGCAGCGTGACCGAGCCGCCGGCCAGGCCGCGCTCACGGAACAGCCGCACGTCCAGCAGCGAGGCGTCGCGGCGGCGCAGCTCCCAGGCCACGAAGCCGACGGTGGCGATGAGGCCGACGGCGAGGCTGGTCGGGGTGGCGGGGGCGGTCCAGCCGCGGTCAGGGCCTTCCTGCAGAACGAAGATGAGGCCGGCCACGGCGACGGTGGAGAACAGCGCGCCGACGGTGTCGAAGCGATGGGCCGACTTCTCGCGGGAGTTGGGGACCGACTTCAGCGTCATGACCAGGGCCACAAGGACCAGGGCCACCGGCAGCGCGAACAGCCACCGCCAATCGGCGACGTCGACGAGCAGGGCGGAGAGGAACATGCCCAGGATGCCGCCACCCCCGGCGACGCCGGTCCACACGCCGATCGCCTTGCCACGCTGGTCCTCGGGGAAGGTGGAGGTGATGACGGCCAGGGTGATCGGCATGATCATTGCTGCGCCGATACCGCTGGCCACACGCGCGGCGAGCATGACCTCCGTCGTCGGGGCCAGGCCCGCCACGACGTGCGCGGCACCGAAGACACCGAGCCCGGCGATCAGCATGGACTTACGGCCCAGGCGGTCACCGATCGCACCGAGCGGCAACAGGAGCGCGGCCAGGGCGAGGGTGTAGATGTTGATGATCCACAGAATCGTGCTCTGCGAGGCGCCGAACTCCACGGCCATGTGGGTCTGCGCGACGTTCAGCCCGGACACCGACGCGATGACCGCCATGAGCGCGACGGAAACGGCGATGAGGATGGTGCGCAACTGCCGTGCATCAGGCACACCTGCGCCGCCGTCTTCAGCGGCTGGTGCGAGCTGGTTCGTACTCATGGTTGCCTCTCAAAGAAGGACATGCTGAATGAGCGCCGGAGCAGGGGCCCGGTCGCTGAGTGCGGTCGGGCGGTGGCCAGGGCCGCGGTGATATCAGGGTGTGGAGGACCGCCCCTGGGCTGCGGTGAGGGCCGCGTCGGTGTCCGCGGTGGCCAGTAGGGCGTTGATGTGGGAGCCGGCCAGGGCGCCTGCCGCTGCGGAGGCGCCGACCTGGGCGCTCAGGTCGGTGGCGTTGCCGGCCACCCACACACCCGGCACCTCAGTGGTGCCGGCCATGCCGGAGGCGAAGCGTCGGCCCATGTTGTCGGGCAGGTCCTCCGTCGGGAGCTTGAGACCCTCCAGGCCCTCGGTGCGGGCCTGCATCTGCGTGGCGACCGCGAGCACACGGCGGGCCACGACCTGGCCGTCGGTCAGGCGCACCCCGGCGAGGGTGCCGTCCTCATTTTTGGTGACTTACCGGACCGGGGTGTCGACGATGCGGATGTCGCGGGCGGCGAAGCGCGCGCGGGTGTTTTCATCGAGGTCAGTGCCGTGGGTGAAGTAGGTCAGGTCCTCGGTCAGTTGGCGGAAGAGAAGTGCGTGGTGGACCGAGGCGGGACCGGTGGCGAGGATGCCGATGGGCTCATCGCGCACCTCCCAGCCATGGCAGTACGGGCAATGCACCACGCCGTGTCCCCAGTGCTCGGCGAGCCCGGGAAGCTCGGGCAGAACATCCCGCAGACCGGTTGCCACCAGCACGCGGCGCGCGGTTACGCTCCGGCCGTCGGCCAGGGTGACGGTAAAGCGCAGATCCCCGTCAGCCGCCGGGGCGGCGGGCTCGGTCGAGGCCACGTCGCCGAGGACGATACGGCCGCCGTACTGGCGCACCTGGTCCCGGCCTCGCCGATAGATCTCGGAGGGCGGGGTGCCATCCAGAACGATGAAGCCGTGCATGGCCTCGGCCGGTGCGTTGCGCGGAGTGCCGCTGTCGATCACGAGGACCGAGCGGCGGGAGCGGGCGAGCATCAGCGCACCGTTCAGCCCGGCGGCGCCGCCGCCGATCACCACCGTGTCGACAGTCCCGTTAGGCAGTGCGTCACTCGCGTACGAAGAAGTTGTCACAGCCATGTCCTCCTAATCCTTGGCCTGTGCGTGGTCCCAGACGGTGCGGACCATCTACACCGACGCTAACCCCACCTTGCATCAAGGGCATACCATGTTGCCTATGACGCAAGAAGATGGCGAGCTGGACAGCCTCGTACGCAAACGCCTCCGCGCCCTGCGGGTGGCACAGGGCTGGTCCCTGGAGGAACTGGCCACCCGCGCCCACCTCAGCCAGTCCTCATTGAGCCGCATCGAGAACGGCCAGCGCCGCCTCGCACTGGATCAGCTGGTCACTCTCGCCCGCGCCCTGGACACAACGCTGGATCAGCTCGTGGAGACCGCCACTGACGACGTCGTCACCAGCCCGATGATCGAGGGCACCCACGGCGGGTTGCGCTGGCTCGTGAAGGGCGACCCCGGCATGAGCGTGGTGCGCCAGCGCATGACCGAACCACCGCCCGAGAACCTGGCGCGCATGCGTGCCCATTCGGGGCGCGAATGGCTAGTCGTCCTGTCCGGCACCGCGATCCTCTTGCTCGGCCACCGCCGCTTTCGCCTCGAGACCAACCAGGCCGCCGAGTTCCCCACGATGATGCCGCACGCGATCGGCACTGCGGGTGGACCCTGCGACATCCTGGGCATCTTCGACCGCGACGCCCGCCGCAGCCACCAGCGCGACGACAGCGGCGACGTGCAGGGCGGTCTCGAATGATGACACGGGACGCGCCACGCTCCCGACATGGTCACCTCTTGCGCGTCAGGCAGCAGAACTGACGATCTTCTTGCGTAAACAGGAAGGCTACGTGCCGTATACGCATAATCATCCTAATGTGAAGGCATGACCCGCCCGCACCCGCACACCTCCCATCACGGCGCTCCGCACGGATGCCACCAGGAACACGGAACCGACGGCCAGGCGGAGATCCTCGAACTGGACGCCGAGATCCTCGCCGAGCACATAGCCTCGATCACCGCATGGCTGCCACTGGAGACAAACCCACGGCAGATTGTGGATCTGGGCTGCGGCACGGGCGCGGGCACCTTCGCCCTCCTCGACCGCTTCCCCGACTCGCACGTCACCGCCGTCGACGCGTCCGCCGAACACCTTCAGCGCCTGCGCACAAAGGCATGCGCCCGTGGCCTGGAGGAACGCGTGAGCAGGCTGCAGGCCAACCTCGATGACGTTGTCTGGCCCGATCTCGGCTCACCGGGCCTGGTGTGGGCGTCGGCATCGTTGCATCACATGGCCCACCCCGATCGCGTACTGCGCGCCGTCCACGACCTGCTCACTCCCGGCGGACTGTTCGCCGTCGTCGAACTGGCCGGCTTTCCCCGGTTCCTCCCGGAAAGCGCCCCCGAGAACCGGCCCGGCCTGGAAGAGCGTTGCCACGCCGCGACCGACCGCCTCGCTGCCGAGCACATGCCCCACCGAGGCGCCGACTGGGGCCGAATGCTGACCGCCGCCGGATTCAGAATCGAGGGCGAATACGCCATCGCCGTGAACATCGCGGGCTCCCGCAGCGAAGCGATCGGCCGCTACGCCCTCGGTGGCCTGCAGGGCATTCGCGGCGCTGCCGCTGAGATGCTCACCCCCGAGGACCTCACCGCCCTCGATCAGCTCCTCGACATCAGCAGCCCGCACAGCATCCTGCGCCGCGACGACCTGACGATGCGAACCGAGCGCACCGTCTGGGCCGCCCGCCGCGCCTGATGCCCGTCGGTCACCTCCGTTGGCGGCCGATGCAGCATCGAGCGGTATACCTCAGAGTCATATTCATACCTCTGAGGTATACCGCTCAACAGCACGTCGACATGGCGGGCCAGCCACAGCGCACGCTGAGCCGTAGACCCCAGAGTTTGGACTTACTCGTCTAGGACGTGGCAGGGCTGGCGGTGCGGACCAGCTCGGCGATCCGCTCGGCGACCTCACGGGCGGTCGCCTCGGTGGCCGCCTCGACCATCACCCGGACGAGCGGCTCGGTGCCCGACGGGCGCAGCAGCACCCGGCCGGTCTCCCCCAGCTCCGCCTCGGCCCGTTCGACCTCGGCGCGCACCGCTGGCGCGGCCGCGCCGACGGTCCGGTCGCCGACCGGCACGTTGATCAGCACCTGGGGCAGCTTGGTGACCACCGAGGCCAGCTCGGCGAGGGTCTGGCCGGTGGCCGCCATCCGGGCCATCAGGTGCAGGCCGGTGAGCACACCGTCGCCGGTGGTGGCGTGCGCGGGCATGACGATGTGGCCGCTCTGCTCACCACCGAGCGCCAGGCCGGACGCGCGCAGCTCCTCCAGCACGTACCGGTCGCCGACCTTGGTCTCGATCAGGCGGATGCCCTGCGCGGACATCGCGAGCCGCAGCCCGAGGTTGCTCATCACGGTGGCGACCAGGGTGTCCTGGGTGAGCGTGCCGGCGTCCCGCATGGCAAGCGCGAGGATCGCCATCACCTGGTCGCCGTCCACCTCGTCGCCGTCGGCGGTGACCGCCAGGCAGCGGTCGGCGTCGCCGTCGTGGGCGATGCCCAGGTGGGCGCCGTGCTCGACCACTGCGGCGCGCAGCGCCTCGATGTGGTTGGAGCCGCAGTCGTCGTTGATGTTCAGCCCGTCGGGCTCCGCGTGGATGGCGATGACCTCCGCGCCGGCCTCCCGGTAGGCGACGGGGGCGACCTCGGCGGCGGCGCCGTTGGCGCAGTCGACCACGACCTTGATCCCGTCGAGCCGGTGCGCAACGGTGCCGACCAGGTGCTGGACGTAGTGGTCCGCGCCGTCGAGCAGGTCGTGCACGCGGCCGACGCCGGCACCCGTCGGCCGGTCCCAGGCGGTGGTGGCGTTCGTCTCGACGGCCGCCTCGATCTGCATCTCAATCTCGTCGGGCAGCTTGTGACCGCCGGCGGCGAAGAGCTTGATGCCGTTGTCCGGCATCGGGTTGTGTGACGCGGAGAGCATCACACCCAGGTCGGCCTTGGCCTCGGCGGTGAGGAACGCCACCGCGGGGGTGGGCAGCACGCCGACCCGCACCACGTTGGCGCCGGCGCTGGTCAGACCGGCGACCACGGCGGCCTCCAGCATTTCGCCGCTGGCGCGGGTGTCCCGGCCGACGACGGCGAGCGGTGGATGGCTGCGGTCCGTCTCAGCGAGCGTGTGCGCGGCGGCCACCGCCAGCGCCAACGCCAACTCCGGGGTGAGATCCGCGTTTGCCCGCCCGCGTACGCCGTCCGTGCCGAACAACCGACCCATACCCGCCAACCTCCGAATGAGCACTGCCAGTGACGAGAAAGCGGAACGGCCGACCCACCCCCCCCCGTAGAGGGGGAGGCGGACCGGCCGTCCGTCAGAAGTACAACGCGCTGGGAATGATCAGCGCTTCGAGTACTGGGGAGCCTTACGGGCCTTCTTGAGGCCGTACTTCTTGCTCTCCTTGACCCGGGCGTCACGGGTGAGGAAGCCGGCCTTCTTCAGGGCCGGGCGGTCGTCCGGCTCGTTGATGATCAGCGCGCGGGCGATGCCCAGCCGGAGCGCACCGGCCTGGCCGGTGGTGCCGCCGCCACGCAGGTTGGCGATGACGTCGAACTGCTCGAGCTTCTCGGCGGTGACCAGCGGGTCCTTGATGAGCTGCTGGTGCACCTTGCTCGGGAAGTACGCCTCGAGGTCCTGGCCGTTGCAGGTGATCTTGCCGGTGCCCGGAACGATACGGACCCGGACGATGGCCTCCTTGCGGCGGCCCACGGTCTGGATCGGCCGGTCACCACGAGGCGCGCGGGCGACGGGCGCCGGCGCCTCGGTAGCCTCGGGGGCTTCCGGGGCGACCTCGGTCTCGATGATGTCGGTCATGCTGCTTCCTTCGCCCGCGCTCACTGCGCGATCTGCTTGATCTCGAACGGCACCGGCTGCTGCGCGAGGTGCGGGTGCTCGGCACCGGCGTAGACCTTCAGTTTCTTGATCAGCTGACGGCCGAGCTTGTTGTGCGGGAGCATCCCCTTCACGGCCAGCTCGATGGCCCGCTCGGGACGCTTGGTCAGCAGCTCCTCGTAGCCGATCTGCTTCAGACCACCCGGGTAACCGGAGTGGCGGTAAGCAACCTTGGTCTGGCGCTTGTTGCCGGTCAGCGCAACCTTGCCCGCGTTCACGATGACGACAAAGTCGCCCGTGTCGACGTGCGGCGCGAAAGTCGGCTTGTGCTTACCACGCAGCAACGTGGCGGCGTGGGTGGCCAGGCGGCCCAGCACGACATCAGAGGCGTCGATGACGTGCCACTGACGCTCGATCTCACCCGGCTTCGGGCTGTACGTACGCACAGGTCTACCTTGTCTCGTCGTCGGTCTGGGGTCGCGCGCCGAGGTGACCAGATCTAGCAGGCCGGACCAGCGCGCACGAACGACCAAGCGTACCTGATGGGGCACGCCTCTGGATGTCGTACAACAGCAGGCAACGATACCGGGCGCCCCGTCCGCAGGTCAAAACGGGGGTACGGTCCCGCGCGGCGACGCGCCGAGGGTGGTTCAGCTCACACGTTGGTGAGCCGACCGGCCCTCGGACGACGGTAGACGACCCAGGTGACCGCGAAGCACAACGCGTACCAGCCGATGAAGGCCAGGTAGGCGGCGTCGGCGTTGCCCGAGCTGAGGAACGACTGGCGGAACGCGACGTTCACCAGCACCCCACCGGAGGCGCCGATCGCACCCGCGATGCCGATCAACGCGCCGGTCATCCGCCGCGCCCACCGGGCGGCGGCCTCCGGATCACGCTCACCGGAGGCCACCGCGTCCGCCGCCCGGGCCCGGAAGATCGCCGGGATCATCTTGTACGTGGAGCCGTTGCCGACGCCGGAGAAGACGAAGAGGGCCATGAATCCGGCCAGGTAGAGCCCGAACGAGCGCTCCCGGGCCGCGTACAGCACGATGCTCGCGCCGGCCGCCATCGCCACGAAGTTCCAGAAGGTCACCCGGGCCCCGCCCAACCGGTCGGCGAGGTGCCCGCCCAGCGGCCGGATCAGCGAGCCGACCAGCGGGCCCAGGAAGGTCAGCCAGGCGGCGTCGACAGGGGTGGGGAACCGCTCGGCGAACTGGAGCTGGAGCACCTGACCAAAGGCGAACCCGAAGCCGATGAACGAGCCGAAGGTGCCGATGTAGAGCAGCGACATCACCCAGGTGTGCGGGTCGCGGGCCGCCTCACGCAACGCGCCCGGCTCGTTGCGCGCCCCGGGCACGGTGTCCAACCAGCGGGCCGCCGCCAGCGCGGCCAGCACGATCAGCGGCAGGTAGACCGCCGGCACCAACCGGGGGTACGCGGCACCCGCGGTGGCGAGGACCGCCAGGCCGACCAACTGCACCGCGGGTACGCCCAGGTTGCCGCCACCGGCGTTGAGCCCGAGCGCCCGACCCTTGAGCCGCTGCGGATAGAACAGGTTGATGTTCGCCATCGAGGAGGCGAAGTTGCCGCCACCTACCCCGGTGAGGCAGGCGAGCACCATCAGCGTGGAGTAGGACACCCCGGGTTCCAGCAGCACCGTCATCGGCACCGCGGGCACCAGCAACAGCAGTGCGCTGATTGTCGTCCAGCGTCGTCCGCCGAAGCGGGCCACCGCCAGCGTGTACGGCAACCGCAGCACCGCGCCCAGTGCGGCCGGCACGGCGGTGAGCAGGAACTTCCCGGCCGGATCGATGCCGTACGCGGGGCCGAGGAAGAGCACGGTGACCGACCAGAGACTCCACACCGAGAAGCCGACGTGCTCCGCGAAGATCGAGACCCAGAGGTTGCGCCGGGCGATCGGCGCACCGGTGGCCTGCCAGAAGTCCGGGTCCTCGGGGCGCCAGTCGTGCAGCGGTTGCCGGCGACCGGTGACGGCAGGCGGCTCGGCGGTGACTGCGGTGCTGGTGAGCGTGCTCACGGCGGCTCCTCCTCGTCGATGTGACGAGGGGAAACGCTAGGAAGGCCCGGTTACCTGGCAGTGCCCGTCCCGGGTCGGGCCGGAAACGGGGATCGCACCACGGCCCGGCGGCGATGGTGAGGTGGGGGTCAGAGCTGTTGGAGAATGCGCAGCGCGCGGCCGACCCTCAGCATGGTGTCGGTGTCGGCGACGTCCACGCACTCGGTGAACCACTTCTTCATGGGCGAGGAGATCCGGTCGGGCATCACCACGTACCGGCCCATCGAGACGGCGAGCGGCGAGTCCCGCAGCAGCGACTCCTCGACCACCTCGACCACGATCACGATGGGCACGTCGGTGGAGTTGTAGACGTCCGAGCTGATCACGAGGCCGAGGCGTTCCCGGGCGCCCTCGATGCGCCAGATCTCACCCCTACGCAGCACGCGGCCGTCCGTCGGAGAACAGGTCGTTGACCATGCCCACCTCGCGGGCGTCGGCGAGGGCGGCGGACTCCAGATCAAGGCTGGCGCGGCCCACGGCGGCGGCGTGCGCGGTGAAGACCTCGCGCAGCGCCTTCTCCCGGGCGGCCTGGTCCATCCACGCGGAGAGCGACAGCCCCTCGCGCTTGGCGAACCGCCGCGCTTCCTCGATCGTCTCGTCCGTGAACGAGAGAGTCACCTTGGCAGTCATGCCGAGCAGATTACCCAGCGGTGTGACCAACAGTCATCCCCGCGCTCACCGGCTCGCCCCCGGGAGGCGAAACGCACATTCCGCCGGGCTTACCCGGCCCGACCGCCGAACACCGCGAAGCGCCACTCCTTGAAGTAGCAGTCGACGTCGGCCAGCCCCGCCTCGGCGAGCCACCGGCACTGGTCCGCCACTGTCGCCGGGCGGTCGTGGCGCATCCGCTCCCGGGAAGCCGCGATCTCGTCGGGGGACGCGCCCAGCTCGGTGATCCGCGCCAGCCACACCTCGTCGTAGTGCCGGTCCAGCTCCGGGGTCGGGCCGGCGACCTGCTCGGCGTTGACGAACACTCCGCCCGGCGCCAGCGCGGCGGCTGCCCGTCGGTAGAGCGCGCGCTTGCCGGCGTCGTCCAGGTGGTGGATCGCCAACGCGCTGACCACCGCGTCGTACCGGCCCGGCGGCAGCTCGTCGGCCAGGTCGGCCTGGACCGTTCGGTGTGGCACCGACCGCGCGGCCAACTCGTCGGTGGCGCGGGCGAGCATCGCCGGCGCCCCGTCCACCAGTGTCAGCCGGACTCCGGGCACCGCTGCGGACAGCAGCAGCGAGAGCAGGCCGGTGCCGGCGCCCAGATCCAACACCTCCGGGGTACGCCCAGCGGCGAGCGCGGCGCGCAGCGGCGGCGCGGCCACCTGGACGGCGGTGCCGTAGAAGGCATCGAAGCACGGGATCAGCCGCCTACGCGCCTCGTCGTACGTGCCGGCCACCGCGTCGAACACGTCCGCCACGCTCATCGCAGCCTCCCATATTTTGAAACAATTTTCCCACAGTATAGACGCTGCGCGGTGAACGGCCCTGATGTCGTCAGCGATTCAGCTCCAAAGGCGTCCGACTCGTACTCCCATCGCGCGCAAGTCACCGCGGCTCCGCCGCGGCGGAGCCGAGACCGTCGAGAACGGTCGGTGTGGTTCATCTGGCACGCTTACGCTGCCTGGCGGGTGTTTGACCCGGACACGCGAAAGGCCCCCGGCGCTCTCCTAGGGTTCAGGAGCCGGGAGCCTTTGCATCAATGCTGGTCAGGCCGGGTCGTGTGCCTTCGCCATACCGACGAACGCCCGCCAGGCCGCTGGCCCGAAGGCTAACGCCGGCCCTGCCGGGTCCTTCGAGTCCCGCACGCCAACGATGTCAGGCAGGTTGTCCGCAACCTCGACGCAGTCGCCGCCATTACCGCTGCTGCGGGTGCTCTTACGCCACTGCGCGCCGCTCAGTTCCATGTCTTCGCCATCTCCGTAAGTAGATCGACGGATTGCCAGTGAGACAGCGCCTCGCCGCGCACGTTCTCCCACGCGGCCAGCATCGCCGCTATGTCCTCGGCGCCGGTAACGACTTGCCCCTGAAGCTGATTGTCGAGGTAGCCGGCAATTCGATGCTCGGTCCCCACCGCGATCACGAAGGGACCGTTCAGGCCAGCGTACGCGCCGACGGTTGAGGGGACTATGTGCACGCGGACGTGCGGGGCCCCGCACGCGCTGATGAGGGCCTGCACCTGCTCACGCATGGTGGCTCGTCCGCCGACTGGCCGCCGCAGCACGGCTTCGTCAACAACAGCGGTGAAATGTGGCGGGTCGTCACGGGTCAGGATGCTTTGCCGGGCGAGTCGTGAGGCCAGGTGCCGCTCGACGTCGCTGCGGGCGATGACGTCGGCTCCGGCGAGCACGGCGCGAGCGTATGCCTCGGTCTGGAGCAGGCCGGGGAGAACGGTCGACTGAAACGACCGCAGCGAGATTGCCTCGCGCTCGATCTCTTGCCATGGTCGAAACCAAACTGGCTCGCGGCGTCTTGAAGTGTCCGGCCAGATGTCCCCTATGGGCCTTCGGAGCGCGCTCGCCGCCGCCTCCCGGTGTCGAGGGTGGGGAATGTGGTCGTGGTTCAGCCAACGCGCGACCGTCTTGCGATCGACCCCAACCAGCCCTGCCAGGGACTCAATCGAGTGCCCCGTCTCGGCCAGCGCGGCGCGTAACGCATCGTTCACGACTTCCCCCATCGGATGCGCGGAATGTCTTGCGACCATATCGCTACGGGCTGTTCTTGTCCCATCACCGCCCGCAAGGTGGGATCAGGCGGCGCGGCCAGTAGGCACACCACGGAACTTGGCGGACGCGTTCGTATCGGGGCCGCTCTTGACCTGCGCAGATCTTGGACAGTTTCCGTTCGCGCGGCGGGCTCAACCGGTGGTTGCAACACCCCCTTTTGGTGGTTGTCGTTGGGGTGGTTATGGCGTCGAGGTTGAGTGCGTTGGAGCGGGAGCAG
>NZ_JBEXIM010000052.1:0-35885 GCF_040608575.1 Micromonospora sp. NPDC005171
ACCGCCACGTCGGCGGTGACGCGGGCCGCACGGTGTCGGCGACGCGGGCCGCACGGTGTCGGCGACGCGGGCCGCACGGTGTCGGCGACGCGGGCCGCACGGTGTCGGCACCCTCGCACCCGCCCCCCGGCCTTGATCGACTCGGCTTTCAGGAAGCCGCGCTGTCCGGGCGCTCGGGACCCGCCGACTTTCAGGAACCCGAGTCGATCAAGGAGGCCGGACCGCCGCGCGTGACCCAATCACCCCCGCTTGGCACCTTGTGGGCGTTTTGCGTGGCACAGGCGATTACGTTGCTTAGAGAGTTTTCTCCCCACATATCGTGACCAGTTGCGATTCGGGCTCGTTGCCCAAGACGTGGGGGTTGCACTCAGAGACGCACGGCGTTCGGTCACCAGTTGGTGCCGACGCCACACCATCGGTGGTGACGGGGCGGTGGCAGCCGTCCGTCGCGGACAGCGGCAGGGCGAGCCGGGAATGCTCAGCCGCGAACAGGAACTCGAGTTGATCGACATGCTGCGGGGCGTCCACCCCGACGAGTTCGACCTGGACGAGGAGCTGTGGACGCGGCAGAGCCTCACCACGCTCATCCAGCGGCGCTTCGAGCTGCCGCTGGACGCTGGCGCGGTCGGGGCGTACCTGCGGGCCTGGGGGTTGGGTCCGCGGGAGCCGCGCGAGCGGGCCTGCGGGCTCTGCGTCAGCGCGGTCGAGCGCTGGGTCCGCAGCGAGTACCCGGGGATCACCCGGGCCGCCCAGGAGCACCTCGCGGAGGTCTACTGGATCGGCCGGGTCCGGCTGCGCGGCACCATGCCGGCCGCCGACGTGATCTCCGCAGTCTCGTCTCGCGGTCGGGTGCGCTTCATGATCACCACGCCGACGGTGGACCCGCCGCTCCCCCGCGACTTCGTGCTGCGACTCAGCGGCGAGGAGCAACGCACCGTGCACCTGATCGTGGACGGCTCCTGGCCGCGCAACGAGTGGCCGCGCCGGCTCCCGCGGCGAATCGTCCTGCACCCGCTGCCCAGCTGCGGGCGGGCGGTAGCCGCCTGAGCGCCGGGTGGGCCGATCCGACACGATCGGCTCACCCGATACCGATTCGGCGTACGCAGGGGAGGTTTGCTAGTCTTCTCCAGTCGCTGAGCCCCCGTAGCTCAGGGGATAGAGCACCGCCCTCCGGAGGCGGGGGCGCAGGTTCGAATCCTGCCGGGGGCACACTTGCTAGGAAAGTGTGACCAGCACGAGAGGCTCCTGACCAGGAATTTGGTCAGGAGCCTTCATCGTGTTGGCCGATCATTCTCCAGTAGGGCAACCGCCGGCACCACGCGTCCCGAGTTGTCAGCGTCGCCCTCCCGACCGGGAGCGGGCAGCCCCAGCCGCTGCGCTTTCCGCACCCGACGAAGACCCGCGATGCCACGAGATCAACAATGACTCCGTGCTGTTCCTCGGGTTGCTCCTCGCCACGTTGGGCGGGGCCGTCAGCTTCCTACCGCTCCGCTTCGAGTGCCGCCTCAGCGGTGGCGGCACGTACGTCACCTCGTCCGTGCCCGGCTCCGTCAATCAGGGCACTGCCGCCCTCGCTCTGGTCACCTGCGGGGTCCTCGCCACCACGACGGCCCGGCGCGCCCGACCGCCGGTGGCGTGAACGTCGACCGTCAGCTGCCGACGTACGCCGCCAGGTGCTCGCCGGTGAGAGTGGAGTGCCCGGCGACGAGGTCGGCCGGCGTGCCCTCGAAGACGATCCGGCCACCATCGTGGCCGGCGCCGGGACCGAGGTCGATGATCCAGTCGGCGTGGGCCATGACCGCCTGGTGGTGCTCGATGACGATCACCGACTTGCCGGCGTCGACGAGGCGGTCGAGCAGGCCGAGCAACTGCTCGACGTCGGCCAGGTGCAGGCCGGTGGTCGGCTCGTCGAGGACGTAGACGCCGCCCTTCTCGGCCATGTGGGTGGCCAGCTTGAGCCGTTGCCGTTCGCCGCCGGAGAGGGTGGTGAGCGGCTGGCCCAGGCTCAGGTAGCCGAGCCCGACGTCGGCGAGACGGTCGAGGATGGCGTGCGCCGCCGGGGTACGCGCCTCGCCGGCGCCGAAGAACTTCTCGGCCTCGGTCACCGACATCGCGAGCACCTCGCTGATGTCCCGACCGCCGAAGCGGTATTCCAGCACCGACGCCTGGAACCGCTTGCCCTCGCACTCCTCGCACGGGGCAGCGACGCCCGCCATCATCCCCAGGTCGGTGTAGATGACGCCAGCGCCGTTGCAGCTCGGGCAGGCACCCTCGGAGTTGGCGCTGAACAGCGCCGGCTTCACCCCGTTGGCCTTCGCGAACGCCTTACGGATCGGGTCGAGCAGCCCGGTGTACGTGGCCGGGTTGCTGCGCCGTGAGCCGCGGATCCCGCCCTGGTCGATCGACACCACGCCCGCGCCGGCCGGGATCGAGGAGTGCACGAGGGAACTCTTGCCGGAGCCGGCGACGCCTGTCACGACGACGAGCACCCCGAGGGGTACGTCGACGTCGACGTTCTGGAGGTTGTTGGCAGTGGCGCCCCGGATCTCCAGCTTGCCGGTGGGCGTCCGCACCGTCTCCTTGAGGGCCGCCCGGTCGTCGAGGTGGCGGCCGGTGATGGTGCCGCTGGCCCGCAGACCTTCCAGGGTGCCCTGGTAGCAGACGGTCCCGCCGTCCGTGCCGGCGCCGGGCCCGAGATCGACGACGTGGTCGGCGATCGCGATGGCCTCCGGCTTGTGCTCCACGACCAGCACCGTGTTGCCCTTGTCGCGCAGTTGGAGCAGCAGCTCGTTCATCCGTTGGATGTCGTGCGGGTGCAGCCCGATCGTCGGCTCGTCGAAGACGTAGGTGACGTCGGTGAGCGAGGAGCCGAGGTGGCGGATCATCTTGGTGCGCTGCGCCTCGCCGCCGGAGAGGGTGCCCGACGGCCGATCGAGGGACAGATAGCCCAGCCCGATCTCCTCGAACGAGTCGAGGAGGTGTTGCAGGCCGGCCAGCAACGGGGCCACCGACGGCTCTTTGATCTCGCGCACCCAGGCGGCCAGGTCGCTGATCTGCATCGCGCACGCGTCGGCGATGTTCTTGCCCTTGATCTTCGACGACCGGGCCACCTTGCTGAGCCGGGTGCCGGCACACTCGGGGCAGGTCGTGAAGGTCACCGCACGCTCCACGAAGGCGCGGATGTGCGGCTGCAACGCGTCGATGTCCTTGGCGAGGAAGGACTTCTGGATCGACGGGATCAGGCCCGTGTACGTCAGGTTGATCCCGTCGACCTTGATCTTGGTTGGCTCCCGGTGGAGCAGGTCGTGCAGCTCCCGCTTGCTGAACTTGGCGATCGGCTTGTCCGGGTCGAAGTAGCCGCAGCCACGGAAGATCCGGCCGTACCAGCCCTCCATGCTGTAACCCGGGATGGTGATCGCGCCCTCGTTGAGCGAGAGGTTGTCGTCGTAGAGCGCCGACAGGTCGATGTCGGTCACCGCGCCCATGCCCTCACACCGCGGGCACATGCCGCCGAGACGGTTGAAGGTCGCCCTCTCGGTCTTCGTCTTGCCGGCGCCACGATCGACAGTGATCGCCCCGGTCGCCTTCACCGAGGGCACATTGAAGGAGTACGCGTTGGGCGAGCCGATGTGTGGCCGCCCGAGCCGGCTGAACAGGATGCGCAGCATCGCGTTGGCGTCGGTGGCGGTGCCGACGGTGGAGCGGGAGTTGGCGCCCATCCGCTCCTGGTCCACGATGATCGCCGTGGTCAGGCCATCCAGCAGGTCGACCTCGGGGCGCGCCAGCGTCGGCATGAAGCCCTGCACGAAGGTGCTGTAGGTCTCGTTGATCATCCGCTGCGACTCGGCCGCGATGGTGCCGAACACCAGCGAGCTCTTGCCCGAGCCGGAGACACCCGTGAACACCGTCAGCCGCCGCTTCGGGATCTCGACGCTGACGTCCTTGAGGTTGTTCACCCGCGCGCCCTGCACCCGGATCAGGTCGTGGCTGTCGGCGACGTGCGGCGCGGACGGCTGGCTGGCCGTGCTCATCGGGTCTCCATCTCTCGGGCGCGCAGGACTCAGCGCACTTCCTGGATGCGGACCATATTGCCCGCCGGGTCCCGGAAGGCACAGTCGCGCACGCCGTACGGCTGCTCGGTCGGTTCTTGGACCACCTCGGCGTCGCTGGCTTCAAGGTTGGCGAAGGTGGCGTCGAGGTCGGTGGTGGCCAGGTTGACGCCGAAGTAGCTGCCCTTGGCCATCAGCTCAAGGATGGTCTGCCGCTCGTCGTCGGTGATGCCGGGGTTGGCGGCCGGTGGGTGCAGGACGATGGCGGTGCTGGGCTGGCCGACCGGCCCGACCGTGATCCACCGCATCCCCTCGTATCCGACGTCGAGGCGGACCTCGAAGCCGAGGATGTCGCGGTAGAAGACCAGCGAGGCCTCCGGATCGGTGTGCGGCAGGAAACTCGAATGAATGGTGATGTCCATGCTGGTCACGCTAGTTGCGGCTCGGTGACCCGCGCTTCTCGATTCCTGACCGGTCTGGTCACCTGCTTGGCCACGCACGACGGCATCCCGGCCGTCGCCTGCGCCGCCTGCCGCCGGTAGACGCTCGGCGGCACGCCGACCAGCTCGGTAAAGCGGGTGCTGAAGGTGCCCAGGGACGAACAACCGACAGCGAAACAGACATCGGTGACGCTCAGGTCGCCTCGGCGCAGCAGGGCCATGGCCCGCTCGATCCGTCGGGTCATGAGGTAGCTGTAGGGGGATTCGCCGTAGGCGAGGCGGAACTCGCGGCTGAGGTGCCCGGCCGACATGTGCGCGCCACGGGCGAGGGCCTCGACGTCCAGCGGAGACGCGTACTCCCGGTCGATCCGGTCGCGGACCCGGCGCAGCCGCGCCAGGTCGCCCAGTCGCCGAATCGCGTCGGATTTGCTGCTCACCTGCGAAATCGTGCCACAACCCACCGACAATCGGCCCCCGCCGGGCGCGAGCGGGGTCGAGCCGGGGCCGAGCACGGGCCGAGCCGGAGGGCCGACGCGCCGGTCAGCCGGCCTCGCGGCGGGCGCGGGCCCGCCGCTTCCCCTCGTGCATGGCCTGCACCCGGGCCACCGGGATGGTCCGGCCCTCGGCCACCAGGTCGGCGGGGAGGGGTTGCGGGGCCGGCATCAGCGCGGTCCACGGGTCGCCGTCGGCGAGCAGCGCGGGCGCGGTCCGGATGGTGAAGTCGGCGGGGGTCACCTCGGTCAGGTCGGCCCAGTCGACCGGGAACGAGACCGGCATCCCGGGACGCAGCCGGGGGCTGTACGCGGCGGCCACCGTCGCGCCGCCCGCCCGGGTGGCGTCCACGAAGACCCGGCCACCCCGGTCCTCCTTGATGTACGCCGTGGTGGCCAACGCCGGGTCGAGCCGTTCGGCGCGGACGGCGAGTGCCCGGGTGGCGGCGGCCAATTCCTCGGCCGTGGGCTCGTCGGTCACCGGGACGAAGACGTGCACCCCCTTGGCGCCGCTGGTCTTGACCGCACCGGCCAGGCCGGCGTCGGCGAGCGCCTGGCGGACCAGCAGGGCCGCGCCGACCGCCGCGCGGAACCCGTCGCCGTCCGGCGGGTCCAGGTCGAGCACCAGGTGGGTCGGGCGGTGCAGATCCGCCACGCTGGCCAGCGTCGGGTGGTACTCCACCGCCCTCTGGTTGGCGAACCAGAGCAGGGTGCGACGGTCGTCGCAGAGGGCGTACGAAATCTCCCGGTGCGACGCCTCCGCCCAGACCGGTGCCCGGCGGACCCAGTCCGGGGTGTAGCGGGGCAGGTTCTTCTGCATGAACGGCGGCTGGCCGGGGCGGACCCGGATCACCGACAACGGCCGGCCCCGCAGCTGCGGCAGGATCCGGTCCCGGACCGCGTCGAGGTAGTCGACCAGGTCACGCTTCGTCGCGTCATCGCGGTCGGACAGCGGCTGGTCCAGGTTGGTCAGGGCCACGCCGTCCCGGGTCTCGTCAGCCTCACTCACCCG
Organism: Micromonospora sp. NPDC005171; assembly: GCF_040608575.1. Taxonomy (NCBI): domain Bacteria; kingdom Bacillati; phylum Actinomycetota; class Actinomycetes; order Micromonosporales; family Micromonosporaceae; genus Micromonospora; species Micromonospora sp. NPDC005171. The sequence goes on from NZ_JBEXIM010000052.1 coordinate 5,993, forward strand.
ACCACCCTCCCGGCCTCGGTGCCGTCGGTCAACCGGACGCGGCGCTTCGGTACGAATCGATTCCGACACCCACATCGGCCGGGCCCGACGGATCGGCTGCCGACGGCGGCCCGGCCGAGCGTCGGGGCAGCGTGGTCAGCGCCACCACCCACGCGGTGACCACGAGAGCGGCGGCCACGGCGAACGCGGTCCGGTAGCCGCCAGCGAGCGCGGCGGTCTCGGCCCAGCCGGCGGCCCGCAGCCCGTCGCTGCGGGCGGCGGCGAGGGTGGCCAGCGCGGCCAGGCCGACCGCACCGCCGACCTGTTGGGTGGTGTTGGCCAGGCCGGAGGCGAGCCCGGCGTCCGTGTCGGTCGCGCCGGCCATGGCCAGTGTGGTGACCGCCGGCAGGGTCAGACCGCCGGCCACGCCGAAGATCAGCATCGCGGGGAGTACGTCAGTGACGTAGCCGCCGTCGGCGGGCAGCCGAGCGAGCAGGAGGAAGCCGACGGTCGCCAGGACGAGCCCGACCAGCAGGACGGTCCGGGCACCCCAGCGCGCGATCAGCCGACCGGCCAGGCCGAGCGAGACCACGGCGATCACGACCGGGGTGGGCAGGAAGGCCCAGCCGGTCGCGGCGGCGTCCAGCCCCAGCACCAGTTGCAGCTCCACGGCGAGCAGGAACTGGAATCCGAAGTACGCGCAGACCATGAGGAACTGCACGGCGTTCGCCGCCACCAGACCCGGGACGCGCAGCACCCGGGACGGCACCAGCGGGGCCACCGCCACCCGTTGACGCAGCGCGAAACCGCCGAGCAGCAGCGCCGCGAGGGCCACCGCACCGAGCGTCCGAGGGCTGGTCCAGCCGTGCTCGCCGGTTCCCACGATGCCCAGCACGGCAGCCATCAGGCCGGCGGTGGCGAGCAGCGCACCGGGCAGGTCCAGGCCGGCACGCAGGCCGATCCCCCGTTCGGCCGGGAGCCGGCGGAGGGCGGCGATCAGGATGGCCGCCCCGATCGGCACGTTGACCAGGAAGATCGTCCGCCACCCGGCGGCCTGGGTGAGCACTCCTCCGGCGACCGTGCCGACTGACGCGCCGGCCGCGCCGGTGAAGCTGAAGACAGCGATGGCGCGAGCCCGTTCGGCCGCTTCGGGATAGAGCCGGACGATCATGCCGAGGCTGACCGCCATGGCCAATGCCCCGCCGACGCCCTGCCCGAACCGCGCACCCACCAGCACTGCCGGTCCGGTGGCGACCGCGCAGGCCAGCGAGGCCAGCGTGAACAGCGCGACGCCGGCCAGGAAGACCCGGCGCCGACCCAGCAGGTCGCCGAGTCGACCGGCGAGCAGCAGCAGCCCGCCGAAGGCGACCAGGTAGGCGTTGACCACCCAGGCCAGGCCGGCCGCGGTGAATCCCAGGTCGCGTTGCACGGCGGGCAGCGCCACCGCGACGACCGTACCATCCAGGATGATCATCAGGCTGCCGGCGCAGAGCACCAGCAACGCCGGCCAACGAGATGGGGCGACACGCTCCACGAGGCTCCTCCTTGGTGCATGGTTTGTTACCGAGGGCATCGTCTGTGACCATGAGCCGCAGCGGAAGGAGGCACTTTGATGTCCCAGAGGAACAGCGATGTGTCCGCGCAGGTCGGGGCCGAGTTCACCTGCGCGGCCGGCGACGTGCCGTTCACCCCGGGTCAGGCTCGGGCGTGCACCGTCCGCGAGGTGCTCGACCGGGTCGGCGGCAAGTGGAGCATCGGCATCCTGGTGGCCGCCTCGAACGGGCCGGTGCGCTTCACCGAGCTGGAGCGGCACATCGAGGGCATCAGCCGCCGGATGCTCACGCTGACGCTGCGCAACCTGGAACGGGACGGCCTGCTGCACCGCACGGTCTACCCGACCGTCCCACCCAAGGTCGAATACACCGCCACCCCGATGGCGCTGGAGCTCTACGAGTCACTTGTCGCGCTGACCAGCTGGGCCGAGCGGCACCGCCGGGCCATCGCCGAGGCGCGGACCAGGTACGACACCCAGCACACCGGTTAAACCGGGCCGGGGTGTGGTGAACGCCACCGCCCCCGTCTGACCGATCGGTCAGGGTCTGACCGATCGGTCAGGCATGCTGGTCTGCGGGAGGTGGACCGAGCATGGTCAGAGCAGTACCCGACACGCACGGCGAGATCCTCGCCGCAGCGGCGCGGCAGTTCACGGTGACCGGCTACCGGGGCACCTCTCTGCAGGACATCGCCCGTGAGGTCGGCTGCTCCAAGGCCACGGTGCTCTACCACTTCGCCAACAAGGAAGCCCTGCTCGCCGAGCTGATGGCCCCCGCGATCGATGTGCTCCGCAGCCTCGACGACCAGCTCAACGGCCTGACCGGCGCGGCCGCCCAGGAGGTCGCCGCGGCGGGCTTCGTCGACCTCGCGGTCCGGTTCCGGCGGGAGATCGCCGTGCTGCGCGGCGAGTTCCCCGAGCTGCTGTGCCAACCAGCCTTCGCGCACATCCAGCAGATCTCCGATCGGCTGCGGGACGCGCTGGCCGGGCACTCCGACCGGCCCGGCGCCCGGATCGCCGCGCTGGTGCTGCTCGCCGGCATCTCCGAGGCGTGCGGCGAGTTCGCCGACATCCCCGACGACGAACTGCGCACCGCCCTGCTCACCCTCGCCCGGCGGGCCGTAGAACCCGTCGACGCAACCCCGCCCCATCCACCCACGACCGAGGACAAGGACTCCTGATGGCCACCCTGCTCTACCGGCTCGGCCGGGGCGCGTTGCGCCGGCGACGGCTCGTCGTCGCGCTCTGGCTCGTCGTACTCGTCGGCGCCGGCCTGGCCGCGGCGACCCTGCGCGGCCCGACGGCGAGCAACTTCACCATGCCCGGCACCGAGAGCCAGCGCGCGCTGGACCTGCTCAGCGAGCAGTTCCCCGCAGCCAGCGGCGCCACCGGCACCATCGCGGTCAAGGCCCCGGCCGACGGCCAACTCGCCACCCCTGAGGGCCAGGCCGTGGTGCAGGAACTGGTCCAGGAGGCCTCGTCACTGCCCGGCGTGGTCGGCGCGGTCAACCCGCTCCAGGTCGGCGCGGTGTCCCCCAACGGCCGGTACGCGCTGGTCCAGGTCCAGTTCGCCACCGGCGGCGACGAGGTGACCGACGAGCAGCGCACCGCGTACGAGGAGGTCGGTGCTGCCGTCGAGGCGAAGGGTTGGCAGGTCGCCCCCGGCGGCGAGGTGCTCGGCGGTGAGCCGGAGATCGGCTCCACCGAGGCGCTCGGCGTCCTGGTCGCCGCGATCGTCCTGATCATCACGTTCGGTTCCCTGGTCGCCGCCGGCATGACCATGCTCAACGCGCTGATCGGCGTGGGCGTCGGCATGGCCGGGCTGTTCGCGCTGAGCGGTGTCATCGAGTTGACCAGCACCGCGCCGATCCTGGCGCTGATGCTCGGCCTCGCCGTCGGCATCGACTACTCGTTGTTCATCACCTCCCGGCACCGACAGAACCTGCTCGAAGGCCTGTCCCCCGAGGAGGCGGTCGGCCGGGCCGTGGGCACCGCCGGCTCGGCAGTGGTCTTCGCGGGCGCCACAGTGGTCATCGCCCTCGCCGGCCTGGCCGTGGTGAACATTCCGTTCCTCACCGTGATGGGTCTCGCCGCGGCCGCCACGGTCACCATCGCCGTGCTCGTGGCGATCACCCTTCAGCCCGCGCTGCTCGGCTTCGCCGGCCACCGGGTGCTCCCGCGCCGACTGCGTGCCGTGTCCACCGGAAGCGTGGCCGACGGCGTCGGCACCGACGAGGACGACACGGACGTCACCGACCGGCCGGCCGCGACCACGACCGAGGACCGCAACGGGTTCGGCTTCCGCTGGGCACGGCTGGTCACCCGGTTCCGGGTGCCGGTCATCCTGGTCTCACTGCTCGGCCTGGGACTGCTCGCTCTGCCCACGCCGGACATGCGGCTGGCCCTGCCCGACGCCAGTACGGCGACGGTGGGCTCGCCGGCCCGGGTGGCGAGCGACCTGACCACCGAGGGCTTCGGTCCGGGCTTCACCGGCCGGCTCGCGGTGGTCGTGGCGGGCGACGACGCGCAGGCGACCGCCGCCGCCGTGCCGCAGGTGACCGCGATGATCCAGCGCACCGAGAACGTCCTCGCGGTGGCGCCGCCGCAGCTGAGCCCGGACGGTCGGACCGCGCTGCTCGGCGTGGTGCCGAAAACCGGCCCGACCGACGAGGCCACCGAGACGCTGGTGCACGACGTCCGCGACGCGGTCGGCGGGGTCAAGGGTGCCGAGGTGCTGCTCACCGGTGCCACCGCGATCGGTATCGACGTCTCGGAAAAGCTCTCCGACGCGCTGCCGATCTACCTGCTGCTGGTCGTCGGGCTCTCGGTGCTGCTGCTGATGCTGGTGTTCCGCTCGCTGCTGGTGCCACTGAAGGCGGCACTGGGCTTCCTGCTCACCGTGGCCGCCACGTTCGGCATCACGGTGGCGATCTTCCAGCAGGGCCACCTCGCCGACCTGGTCGGCCTGGACACCCCTGCCCCGCTGGTCAGCTTCCTGCCCATCCTGCTGATCGGCATCCTGTTCGGGCTGGCCATGGACTACGAGGTGTTCCTGGTCTCCCGGATGCGGGAGGACTTCGTGCACGGCGACACCGCGCGTGAGGCCACGATCAGCGGCATGGGCCACGGTGCCCGGGTGGTCACCGCCGCCGCGCTGATCATGATTTCCGTCTTCGGCGGTTTCGTGTTCCTCGACGACCCGATCATCAAGTCGATGGGCTTCGCGCTCGCCATTGGTGTCGCCATCGACGCGTTCGTGGTCCGGATGACAATCGTCCCGGCGGTGATGTCGCTCCTCGGCGACCGGGCCTGGTGGCTGCCCCGCTGGCTCGACCGCGTCCTGCCCAACGTGGACATCGAAGGCGAGGGCCTGCGCACCCACCTCGAAGACCGCACCCCGACGCGCGTCTGACCCAACCGACAGTGGAGGTGTGGTGCCCGGCGGGCACCACACCTCCACCGCGTTCAGACGCCCGCCGGATAGGTCTCCATCTCACCGGGGGCCGCTGGCACCGGTAGCGGATGCAGGGCCGTCGTGTCGTCGCACCAGATGAAGGCGTCGTACCTGTCCCCGAGCCGGGTCGGCACGTAGTTGCCCCAGGACTCGAACGACGGGTCGTAGACGACCCCGATCGCCCGGTGGTCCACGGTGTCGGTGACCCAGCCCGGCTGGTCGTCGCCGCCGAAGATCAGCACCGCCCGCTCCGGCATCAGCTCGTGCAGCCGCCGCTCAATCGACCCCTCCCGAGCCGGCGGCACCACCATCGCCTCCGGCGGCGAACCCCAGCGGGGCGCGGCGACCACGGTGCCCCGGTAGCTGCCGAAGCCGACCAGGGCCACCGCGTCCTCGCCGTGCCGCTCCCGGGCCAACTGACCGATGTTGACCATTCCGTCGGCGGCCATGTCGGTGGCCCGCGCGTCCCCGACGTGCGTGTTGTGCGCCCAGACGATGCCCCGGGCCTCCGGGCCGTACCGGTCCAGCAGCCGGTCCAGGGTGTCCTGCATGTGGGTGTCGCGGATGTTCCACGAGTCCGGCCCGCCGGCCACCATCGCCCGGTAGTACCGCTCGGCGCCGGCCACCACCTCCGCGTTCTGCCAGGCCGAGAAGCGGTCCGGGCCGTCGGAGAGGGCCTGTTCGCGGGTCCGGGCGAGCAACCGGACGACCTCCTCCTCGCAGCGGGCGGAGACGAACCGGCTGGCAGCGCCGTACTCCTCCACCCTCTTGCCGTACGGCTCGAAACACCGGTACGCGTCCTGCGCCGCCTCCAGCGACTTCGGGTCCTCCTCCCCCAGGTAGTCGAAGATCGCCTGCATCGACTCCCAGAGGCTGTACACGTCGAGCCCGTGGAACCCGGCCCGTTGCTCCTCCGGCCGCTCCACGTTCCAGGCCCGCAGCCAGCTGGCGAACCGGGCCACCTCGGCGTTGGCCCACATCCAGGTCGGCCAGCGCTCAAACTCAGCGAGTGCGAGCTGCGGTTCGAGCGCGCCGCCCGGCGCGGCAGTCACCGACCGGTGCACCCGATCACAGTCGGGCCAGTCACCCTCCACGGCGACGAAGGAGAAGCCGCACTCCGCGATCAGCCGGCGGGTGAGCTGCTCCCGCAACCGGTAGTAGTCGTAACTGCCGTGGGTGGACTCACCGATCATCACCACCCGGGCGTTCCGAACGCGCTCCAGCAACGGGTCGAAATCGCTCGGCGCGCCGAGCCGCTGAACCAGCATGCAAGCGGCTACCCGGCCGCTGCGGCGGCAAACCGTGGGCGCGTCGCGGGCCGACACGCCGGCCGCCGGGCCGTCGTGGGTGCCAACCCAGCCGGTGTACGGCCACCGCGAGCGGGTAGCCGGCCGACATGACCGTCACCGGGGTTCAGTTGCAGGAGTACCTGGCCGGGCTCGACTACCCGGTCTCCCGGGAGGACCTGATCCGCTGGGGTCAGGAGAACGGAGCCAGCACGGCAATGTTGCAGATGCTGCAGGCCTTACCACCCGAGCAGTTCAACTCCCCCGACGAACTGAACGCCGCCCTGACCACCGCCACCTGACCTCGGTGACCATGAGGTTGTTGCCGTCCGGCACGGCGTGTCGCGCCGCCAACCTCATGATCACCGGGGCCGACTGATGAGGGTGTTGTCAGGGGAGGGGGATGGTGCGGGACTCGGTTCGGGCGGTTTCCGCGGCGGCGAGGATGGCGACGACCTCGCGGCCGAAGCGGACGTCGCAGCGGTGGTCCCGGGTGCCGGCCCGCACCTGCTCGACGAGCTGGTCGATGGCGACGCCGAACGCGGTGGCGGCGTCGTTCTCGCCGAACGGCACGTTCTCGATGCCGTTCTCGCCGTAGAACACGAACTCCCGGGCCATCGACTCGGTCGGGGCATCCAGGGAGAGCGAGGCGCTGCTCGTGGCACCGCCCTCGTGGGTGAGCAGCAGGTGCACCATCCCGTTCGGTCCGTCCATCGCCGCCACCTGCGTCACCCGGCCGAGCACCGGCAGGAGGATCGAGAGGGCGTGCGGGGCGATGTCCCAGAGCGCCCCGTGCTCGCGACGCCACAACGAGCCGCCGTACGGGCTGCCCTCCTGGAAGATCGACGCGAACGCGGTGGTCCGGCCGTGCTGCCAGCCGCCGGCGGCGGCGGTGGCGGCGAGGAACGCTGTCACGTTCGGCTGGAACCGCTGGGTAAAGAAGACGACCGAGGCGACCCCGGACTCGTCGGCGGCGGCCACCACCCGGTCGGCGTCGGCCACGCTGAGCGCCAGCGGCTTGTCCAGCAGCAGGTGCCGGCCGGCGCGGGCGGCCCGGACCGCGATGTCGGCCTGGATGTCCGGCGGCAGGGCGACGGCGATCGCTTCGCACTGCTCGATCAGCGCGTCCACGTCGGCGTACGCGGGCACCCCGTACCGCTCGGCCAGCGCGGACGCTCGCTCCGGGTTGCGGCCCCACACCCCGACCAACTCGGCGTCGGGATGTGCGTGCAGCGCCTTCCCGTGCGTCTCGATCGCCCAGTGACCGGTGCCGAACAAGCCGAACCGCAGCACGTGTACCTCCGCTGTTTTCCCCGCACCGCGGCAACGCCACGGACGTGATCCACGCTAGTCGCCCCGGTGGTCGTGACGGCGGCGGGTTCGACCAATCGAAGCAGCTCACCCTCGTTTCCGGGCCCGCAACAGCGTCACGTCCGAATGCCGCCAGACACACCAGACGCGGCGAGGAAGTCTCGACGACATGCCAACCACGAATCCAGCGATGACCAGCGGTGTCGTGCCGTTTGAACACTGGTACGACTTCACCGAGGGCGGCCCCGTGCACCGTGCGCTGCTGCCGTTTCCGTCGACGGCGCCCGCCCCGTTCGAGGTTGCCCGCTGGTCGGTGGCCCCGAACACCTCGAATGATCTCGACGTCCATCGGTCCCGCGAGGTGTGGATCATCGTGTCCGGAACCGGAACCGTGACGTTCGCCGACCAGACGGGCGTGCTGCGGGCCGGCGACGTCGTGGCGTTCGACAGCAGGGTGCCGCACCGGATTCGCAACGACGGGCCGGATCCGCTCCTTGCCGTCTCCGTCTACTGGCTGCAAGCGGACGACTGACGCCGGTGGGGCAGGGACGGCGGGCACCGCGACGGGCGCGCGTCACACGCGGAGAGGCAGGGCAGCCCTTTACTACGACGGTTAGTAGGCTGTGCCGGTGACCGAGGCAACGACCGGTTGGTGCCGGTGACCAGCGTGAGCGCCGACTCGCCGGTGGATGGGATCGTCGCGACAGTGCCGATCGTGCTGTCCCTGCTCGTGGCGGTGTGGGCGCTGGTGGCTGCGGTACGCCACCGGCCGCCGGACCGGGTGCAGTTCGTCGGTCTGGCCGTACTCGAAGTGGCGTTGCTGCTGTTGAGCGTGCTGGCGCTGGTCGCTGTCGGCGGCGGGGACCGGCCCGGCGAGCCCGGCGCCTTCTTCGGCTACCTGGTCACACTGGTGTGCCTGCCGCCACTGGCCTGGGTGCTGGCCCGGATGGAACCGACCCGCTGGGGCTCGGCGATCGTGTGCGCGGTCTGCCTGGTGGCCCCGGTGGTGGTGGTCCGGTTGCAGCAGACCTGGGAGGTGCTCGGTGGTTGAGACAGGGCCGGCCCCCCGGCGTACGAACTCCGGCCCGGGTCGGCTGCTGATCGCGGTCTACCTGCTGTTCGCCATCGCCGCGACGAGTCGGGCGGGTCTGCAACTCGCCACCAAGTTCGACGAGGCGCCGGTGGCGTACCTGCTCTCCGGGGTGGCCGCGCTCATCTACATCGTGGCGGCGGTGGGGTTGGCCCGCGCCGGGCACACCGGTCGACGGGTCGCGCTGGCGTGCTGCTCGGTGGAGCTGGTCGGGGTGGTCGCGGTCGGCATCCTGAGCCTGGTCGACAAGGAGCTATTCCCGGACGAGACGGTCTGGTCGCAGTTCGGCAGTGGGTACGGCTACATCCCGCTGGTGCTGCCGGTGCTCGGTCTGATCTGGCTCTGGCGCACCCGCGGCGCACCCGCCTGACCCGCCGCGCACCCGCCTGACCCGGCGAGAGGACCCGGCGACGAGGGCGCCGTCCTCACCTGCCGGAGCGCCCTCGTCGGGGGTACGGGTCAGTCCCGCGGGCCGCCCGCGACGTAGATCACCTGACCGGAGACGAAGCCGGCGCCCTCGCTCGTCAGGAACGAGATGGTGTGCGCGACGTCCTCCGGCCGGCCCGGACGACGGACCGGGATCTCGGCGGCGGCGTGCTTCTGGAAGTCGTCGAAGTCGACCTTCATCCGGGCGGCGGTGGCCGCTGTCATGTCGGTGACGATGAAGCCGGGTGCCACCGCGTTCACTGTCACCCCGAACGGCCCCAGCTCGATGGCGAGCGTCTTGGTGAAGCCCTGCAGACCGGCCTTGGCGGCGGCGTAGTTCGCCTGGCCCCGGTTGCCCAGCGCGGAGGTGCTGGAGAGGTTGACGATCCGCCCCCACTTCCGGTCCACCATGTGCTTCTGGGCGGCCTGGCTGAACAGGAACGCACCGCGCAGGTGCACCCCCATCACCGTGTCCCAGTCGGCGTTGGTCATCTTGAACAGCAGGTTGTCGCGGAGCACGCCGGCGTTGTTGACCAGCACGGTGGGCGCGCCCAGCTCGGCGGCGACCCGGCTCACCGCCGCCTCGACCTGCTCCCGCTCGGACACGTCGGCGCCCACGCCGAGCGCCCGGCCGCCGGCGGCGGCGATGGCGTCCACAGTCTCCTTGGTGGCCGCCTCCTCGATGTCGACCACGGCGACTGCCATTCCGTCGGCGGCCAGCCGTAGGGCGGTGGCCGCGCCGATGCCGCGTGCGGCTCCGGTGACGATGGCGACGCGGGGCTCCTCCGACATGATTACCTCCCGGTAACGTGGGGTCGATCGAAGGAGCTTAACCTTCCACTGCTAGTTATCGGTGATGACCATGACCTGATCCACGGGTCTGTACGAGATGATCTTCCGCGCGTAGCGTCGCGACCGCTGTCACCCGCCAGCGAACAGACGACGAGGCAAGGAACGACATCACGTGACATTCTCGCGTACCCGTGGAGCCTGGCTCGCCGCCGTGGTCTCCGCGGCTCTCGCGGCGGCCGGTGGATCACCCGCCCTGGCCGCCGCCCCCGGAGCCCCGGCCGATCCCGGTGCCACCGCCGCCCCCGCGACCAGCCTGCCCACCCCACCCGGCACCCACTCGGTCACCCTGATCACCGGTGACACGGTCACCACCCGGCAGAGCGCCAATGGCGGCACCCTCGACGTACGGCGTCCCGACGGCGCCTCGACACCGGTACGCGTGGTCGAGGCTGGCGAAGACCTCTACGTCTACCCGCAGTCGGTACTGCCCTACGTAGCCGCGAAAACCCTGGACAAGCGGCTGTTCAACGTCACCAGGTTGATCGCCGACGGGTATGACGACGAGCGGGTGGACCACCTTCCGCTGATCGTGTCGTACGACGCCGGGGCAGCTGGCCTGCGGGCCGGCGCCGCACCCACCGGTGCGACCCGCACCCGTACGTTGAGCAGCATCTCGGGTGTCGCGCTGAGCGAGGACCGCGACAGGGCCGGCGAGTTCTGGGCCGCGATCACGGCCGCCTCCACCGCCAAGGCGACCGCCGCGACCGGCGGCAAGGGACGCTTCTCCGGCGGGATCGCCAAGATCTGGCTGGACGGGCGGGTACACGCCGACCTGGCCGACACCACAGCGCAGATCGGCGCTCCCGCGGTCTGGGCCGGCGGCGACACCGGCGCGGGCGTGCGGGTTGCCGTGCTGGACACCGGCATCGACGCGGCCCACCCGGACCTGACCAACCAGATCAGCGCGTCCGCCGTGTTCGTTCCGGGCGAGGAGATCACCGACCGGGTCGGGCACGGCACCCACGTCGCCTCCACCATCGCCGGCACCGGCGCCGCCTCCGGTGGCCGCGAGAAGGGTGTCGCCCCCGATGCCCGGCTCGCCGTCGGCAAGGTGCTCAGCGACAACGGCTACGGAATGGACTCCTGGATCCTCGCCGGCATGGAGTGGGCGGCCCGGGAGGCCGACGCCAGCGTCGTCAACATGAGCCTGGGCTCCAACCAGCCCAGCGACGGAACCGACCCGTTGAGCCAGGCGGTCAACACGCTCAGTGCGGAGACCGGCGCCCTGTTCGTCATCTCCGCCGGCAACGCCGGCCTGCCGGGCAGCATCAGTGCCCCGGGCGCGGCGGACGCGGCGTTGACCGTCGGTGCGGTCGACGGTGACGACCAGCTCGCCCCGTTCTCCAGCCAGGGCCCCCGGATCAGCGACGAGGTCATCAAGCCCGAACTGACCGCGCCCGGCGTCGGGGTGCTCGCGGCCCGCTCCCGGTACGCGCCCGGCGAGGGCTCGTACCAGAGCCTGGACGGCACCTCGATGGCCGCGCCGCACGTGGCCGGCGCTGCCGCCCTGCTCGCCGCGAAACACCCGGACTGGACGGGTCAGCAGCTCAAGGACGCCCTGGTCAGCACCACCAAGGCCACCGGGCAGTACGACGCCTTCCAGGCCGGCACCGGCCGGGTCGACGTCGCCGCCGCGGTCCGCGCCCCGGTCATCGCCACCGGCACCATCTCCACCAGCGTGGGTTCCGACACCGCGAAGGCGGGCGGCAGCACGCACCCGGTGACGTACACCAACACCACCGGTCAGCCCATCACGCTGGGCCTGGCGGTGGACGCGCCGAACGCGCCGGCCGGACTGTTCAGCGTCTCCGCGCCGCAGCTGACCGTGCCCGCGAACGGCACCGCCACTGTCACGTTGACCACGGACACCACCCGGGCCGGCGCCGGCAGCCGGTACACCGGTCAGGTCGTCGCCACCGGCGGGCCGGACCGGGCCGTGCTGGCCCGCACCGCCATCGGGGTTGGCACGTTCACCCCGTACCACCACCTTCGCCTGGAGATGACCGACCGGGCCGGCAAGCCGGCCGGCGGCATCATCGAGCTGGGCCAGCCGGGCAGTTACGACATCAGCTTCGTCGAGACCGACCCGGACGGCACGGCGCAGCTCTACCTGCCCGAAGGCGTCTACTCGGCGATGAGCTTCCTGAACGTCACCGGCAGCCACGGCCCGAACTCACTCGGCCTGGCGCTGCTCGGCAACCCCGACATCGACCTGCGCCAGGACACCACGGTTCGGCTGGACGGAAAGGCGGCCCGCCGGGTCGAGTCGACGGTGCCGCAGCAGACCGCAGACACCTTCACCCGGCTGGACTACTACCGGTCCCAGGGCGAGGGCCGCTGGCGCTCGTTCATCGCCGGCGGCGTGTTCTTCGACAGCTTCTGGGCGCAGCCCACCAGCAGGGACGTGCGACACGGCGACTTCTACCTCGGTGCCCGCTGGCGCAAGGAGCAGCCGGTGCTGACCGTCGGCACCGCGACTGTGAACTTCGACGACGTGGTGCGCCAGCAGGGCACCACCCAGTTGCCGAAGGGCAGGTGGGCGCTGCCGACGGTCTTCGCCGGCAACGGCGCGGCGAGTGACTACGCCGGGCTGGAGGCCCGTGGCGCGGTGGCCGTGGTCCGGCGCAACTGGGAGGTCGGCGACTCCGAGCAGGCCGCCGCGGCGACCGCCGCCGGGGCGAAGATGATGCTGGTGGTCAACGACTTCCCGTGGCGCGAGGTGCGCGACTACTCGATCGACTTCTTCACGCCCACCCCGATCGAGGTGGCGATGCTCAGCACCGACGAGGGCGAGGCGTTGATCCAGCAGATTCAGCGCGGGTCCACCGAGGTCGAGGTGGTTTCGCAGCCGGTCGCCGACTACGTGTACGACCTGGTCCAGGCCTACCACAACCGGATTCCGCAGGGCCTGAGCCGGGCCGAGACTCCGAAGACGCTGGCCCGGGTAGACGTCGGCTTCAATGTCCCGACGCCGCAGACCCGGGGCGGCGAGTTCCGGTACGACTGGCCGTCGTACAACAACTGGGGCATCGGCCAGACCAGCAACCGGCCGCTCGCCCCGGTCCGTAGCGACTGGGTGTCCACCGGCGACCTGTACACGTGGGGTCAGGAGGCGTACCTCGACTCCGCGACGTACCAGATCGACCCCCGGACCAGCTTCCGCGCCGGCAGCAGGAGCACCGAACAGTTCTTCGAGCCGATCGAACGGCCGCACCTGAACAACAACTTCAAGCTGCCGACCCGCTCCGGCAACGCTCTCAGCCTCGACGTGCCCGGTTGGGGCGGTGCCGACCACGTCGGCATGGCGATGAACGGCGCCGGGCAGACCAACAAGCTCTACCAGGGCCGGACGTTGCTCGGCGAGAGCACCAGCACGTGGATCAGCGGCACCGCGCCGAGCGCCGGTGACCTGCCGTACCGGTTGGTGGTGGCTACCACCCAGGACCCGACCGGCGGCCGGTACTCCACCAGCACCAGCACCGAGTGGACGTTCCGGTCGAAGGCGCCGGCCGCCGGGGTGGAGTCGGCGGTGCTGCCGCTGCTCCAGCTCGACTACGCGGTCGACACCGACGCCGCCGGCACTGCGAAGGCCCACACCAATCTGACCGTGTCCGCCAACCACCTGCCCGGCGCCACCGGGTGCGGCACCATCCGGCTGGTCACCCTGGAGATCTCGTACGACGACGGCGCGCACTGGCAGAAGCAGTCGCTGGACCGTTCGAAGGACGGTTCGTGGACGACGAAGCTCGGCGCGCCGAAGGGCGCCAGGTTCGTGTCGCTGCGCGCCAGCGCCGCGGACAGCTCAGGCAACTCGATCAACCAGACCGTGCTGCGCGCGTTCGGCGTGCGCTGATCGTCAGGCCCTGACCGCGTGACGTCCGGCCGGCACCGACCGGCCGGACGTCACGCGTGATCGGGGAACCGCCGTGCCTCAGAAGCCCCTGCCCCGGCAGAGGCGGATCCACCGGTATCCGTGGCCGGAGACCTTCACCGCGCCGAGCTTGCCCAACTCGCCGTAGCCCCGGTCGGCGAGCACGTCGATGGGCAGGTCGGCCTCCGGCTCAAGGCTGCTGAGGTCCACCTCGACGTCGTCGGTGCCCAGGTTGTGCACGAAGACCATCGTCCCGGTGGGCCCGTCGGCCCGGTGCGCGAGCACTCCGGGCGGCGTCGCCACGTCGATGTGGGTCGTCGAGCCGGAGCCGATCTCCGGAGCCTCCCGCAGCGTACGGATCATGCGCTCGAACCAGCCGAGCAGCGACTTCGGGTCGCCCCGCTGGGCGGTGACGTTGACGTTCTGGTAGCCGAACTCGCCCTTGTCGATCACCGGGCGGACCAGCTTCTCCGGGTCCGCCGTGGAGAAGCCGGCATTCGGCTGGTACGACCACTGCATCGGGGTACGGATCGCCTCCCGACCGGGCAGCGACAGGTCCTCGCCCATGCCGATCTCCTCGCCGTAGCGCAGCACCGGCGTGCCGCGCATCGAGAACTGCAGGGCGTACGCCAGCTCGATGCGCCGCCGGTCGTTGCCGAGCATCGGGGCGAGCCGGCGACGGATGCCCCGGTCGTAGATGCGCATGTTCTCGTCCGGGCCGAACTGCTCGTACACCTGGTTGCGCTGTTCGGTGGTCAGCCGGGACAGGTCGATCTCGTCGTGGTTGCGCAGGAAGGTGGCCCACTGCCCGCCGACCGGCAACTTCGGGGTGTCGCGCAACGCCTCGATCAGCGACTCCGGGTCCTGCCGGGCCAGGGCGAGCATGAGTCGACCGTTGAGCATGAAGTCGAAGAGCATGTGGATCCGGTTGCCGGAACCGCTGGCGTCGCCGAAGAACGTCGGTAGCTGGTCCGGCGCGACGTTCGCCTCGGCCAGCAGGACGGCGTCACCGCGGCGCCACTGGACGTGCTGGCGCATCTCGGTGAGGAACTCGAAGTCCTTCGGGGAGTTCGGGTTGCCCGGCTCGGTCAGCTCGATGATGAACGGCACCGCGTCCATCCGGAAGCCGGAGACGCCGAGCTGGAGCCAGAACGACATGATCTTCTTGATCTCGTCGCGGACCTGCGGGTTGGCGAAGTTGAGGTCCGGCTGGAACTTGTAGAACCGGTGGTAGAACCAGGCCTTGGCGGTGCGGTCGTAGCTCCAGGTCTCCTTCTGCTCGCCGGGAAAGACCATCCCCTGGTGCCGGTCGTCCGGCTCGGTGTCGGACCAGACGAACCAGTCCCGGTACGGCGAGTCCGGCGAGGAACGGGCCGACTGGAACCACGGGTGCTCGTCGGAGGTGTGGTTGACCACCAGGTCGATGATCACGCGGATGCCCCGGTTCTGCGCCTGGTGCAGCAACTCGGCGAAGTCGCCCAGGGTGCCGAAGCGCGGATCCACGTTGTAGAAGTCGGTGGCGTCGTAGCCGTCGTCGCGGTTGGGCGACGGGTGGATGGGGTGCAGCCACAGGCAGGTCACCCCGAGTCGGGCCAGGTAGTCCAGCCTCCCGATCAACCCACGGATGTCACCGACCCCGTCGCCGTCGGAGTCGGCGTACGTGTCGATGTCGAGGCAGTAGACGACGGCTTCGGAATACCAACGGTCACCCATGCCGGAGGAACATCTCCATTCGATCACCGCGGCAAACCAGCCCGGTGGGCCGCGTCTCGTGGTGGGCTACCGTGCCGGTCATGGAGATCGACCTCGTACCGCCGAGCGAATTGTTGGACTGGTCCCGGGGCAGCTGGCTGCACCCGCCGGTACGCGCCGAGGAGGGCCCGGCCGGCGAGCTGGTCGTCGAGCCGGCGGCGGAGAGCGACTTCTGGCGGCGGACCAGCTACGGCTTCGTGCACGACAACGGCCCGGCCCTGCTGGCACCGCTGCCGGTGGGCACCGCCATGGAGGTGAGCTTCCGGCTCGACTTCTCGGCGCAGTTCGACCAGGCCGGCGCGTTCGTCCGGGTCGACGAACGAACCTGGACCAAGGCCGGCGTGGAGATCAGCGACGGCGAGGTGCAGCTCGGCGCTGTGGTGACCCGGGAGTTTTCCGACTGGTCGGTGGGGCCGGTGCCGGAGTGGGCGGGCCGGGAGGTGACAGTGCGGGTCAGCCGGGCCGGCGACGCGCTCACCGTCCGCGCCCGGGTCGACGGCGAGCCGTGGCGACTGGTCCGGCTCGCCCCGCTGGACCCGACGGCCGAGGCGGTCGCCGGCCCGTTCTGCTGCGCGCCGTCGCGCGCCGGCCTGACTGTGGTGTTCACCGGCTGGCGGCAGGGGCCGGCGGACACCGCGCTGCACCCGGAGCACTGAGCGCCCAGGTGTAGGTCGGGCCCCGGTGGGTATGACCCTCCGATCCCCGACAGCCGACCGGAAGGACGACCATGGCGTACGCCCAGGCTGGCGACCCGTCCGAGTTCACCGGGTTGACCGGCTGGGTGGCCTCGGTGATCGAGGCGATGGGCCCGGTCGGCGTGGCGCTGCTGGTGGCGTTGGAGAGCATCGTCCCGCCGATCCCCAGCGAGATCGTGCTGGCGCTCGCCGGTTTCCTGGCGCACGAGGGCAAGTTCAACGTCGTCGTCGTGGTGCTGGCCGCGACGGTCGGCTCGCTGGTCGGCGCGCTGGTGCTCTACTGGCTGGGCGCGGCGCTCGGCGAGGAACGGCTCAAGCGCTGGTTGGACCACATCCCGTTGGTGGACCGCGACGACCTGGAGAAGGCCGACCGCTGGTTCGAGCGACACGGCCGGTGGGCGGTGCTGATCGGCCGGGTGGTGCCGGTGGTCCGCAGCCTGGTCTCGGTGCCGGCCGGGGCCAACCGGATGCCGCTGGGCGAGTTCATCCTGCTCACCACCATCGGCAGCGGGGTGTGGAACGGTCTCATCGTCGGGGCGGGCTACGCGCTCGGCAGCCAGTGGCAGGACGTCGCCCGCTACAGCGACTGGTTCAACTACGCGATCGTCGCGATCTTCGTGGTCATGGTGGTCAGTTGGGTGATCCGTAAGCTCCGCAAGCGTCGGGAGCGCGACGACCGGCGGTCGGTGACCGCCGGTCGCTGATCCGCGTTACCGCTACCGCCGGCGCCCGGGACGGACGCTGGCGAGCACGGTCAGGGCAGGGTGTCCAGGTGTGGGCCCACCGTGTTGGCGAAGCCGTTGCCGTTGCTGACGTCCCAGTTCACCGACCAGGTCATCGCGCCCCGGATGCCCGGGTAGGTGCGCGGCGGGCGGAAGCTGCCGCAGTTGGTGCCCCGGGCCAGGCAGTCCAGGGCCGCGTTGACCACGCTGGGCGCGACGATGCCACCGCCGGCCGCCCCCGTCGCGGCGGGCAGGCCCAGGCCGACCTGGTCGGGGCGGAGCCCGGCCTCCAACTGGATGCAGGCCAACGCGACGATGAAGTTCACGGTGCCCTGGCCGTACGCCGCGTTCTGGTCGCAGCCGAGCATCGCGCCGGAGTTGTAGTACTGGGTGTTGACGACGGTGAGGATGTCCTTGATGTCGAGCGCCAGCTTGAAGTAGCCGCCGGCCGGGTTCTGCATGTCAATGGTCTGCGGCGCCATCGCGATGATCAGGCCCGAGCCGACCTTGGCCCGCAGCGCGCGCAGCGCCTGCGCCATGTACGTGGGATTGAGCCCGTTCTCCAGGTCGATGTCGATCCCGTCGAAGCCGTACCGGGCGATCAGCGCGGCGGCCGTGTCGGCGAACGCGGTGGCCGAGGCGGCGTTGTTCACTGTGACCCGGCCGGTCTCGCCTCCGACGGAGAGGATGACCCGCTTGCCCCGGCTGTGCAGGGTCCGGACGTCGGCGGTGAAGTCCGCGTCGGTGTAGCCGCCGAGCGCGGCGGCCAGCCCGGCGTCGACGCCGAAGGTGAGCGCGCCGGGGGTCGCGGTGGCCTCGGCGAAGGCGACCGCCACCAGGTCGTACTCGGCGGGGACGTCGCGTAGCCGCAGCTCGACGGCGGGGTTGTCGAAGTTGTGCCAGTACCCGGTGAGCAGGTGTTTCGGCAGCCCACCGGTGGGCGGGTCGGTCGGCGGTGGGGTGGTCGGTGGAGGCGTGGTCGGCGGTGGGGTGGTCGGTGGAGGCGTGGTGGGCGGCGGCGTGGTGGGCGGGGTGCCACCGCCGCAGGACGCGCCGTTGAGCTGGCAGCCGCTCGGCGAGCCGGAACCGCTGGCCAGGAAGCCGAAGGAGACCGACGCGCCCGGGGCGACGGTGCCGTTCCAGGACCTGTTGGTGAAGGTGTGCCGCTGGCCTGATGAGCTGAGCAAGGCGTCCCAGTAGCTGCCGAGGGTGGTGCCGGACGGCAGGTCGAAGGTGAGGCTCCAGCCGTTGATGGTCGAGCTGCCGCCGTTGGTGATGGTGTACTTCCCCTCCCAACCGGAGCCCCAGTCGGCGGTCTTGGCGAAGCTGGCGGTGGCTCCGGCGGCGTAGGCGGGTAGCGCCACCCAGGCCGCGCCAAGTGTCGCCGCGAGGGCGGCGACGAGGGACAGGACAAGGGATCTGGGGCGTTTCATGTGACCCTCCGGGCCCGGACGGGCATTTATGGACGTCAACGTTGCTGCCAATTATTAAGACAGTTAACTGTTTCTGTCCAGAGGGCGCGACGGGACCGCCTGTGGGCGGCGAAGCACCGCCTGCTCGAGGGCCGACCACACGCTCGTGGTCACCAGATAGATCACCGCGGCGAGCGGCAGCACCAGCGCCACGAGCACCGTCGTGAACGGCAGCAGGGGCAGCAGCCGGCCGAGCGTTGCCGCTCCCGGCCCCTCGGTCGGCGTACCGGCCACCGTGCCCACCGCCGCCGACGCCCGGCGGGCCCGCCGCGACGACCACCAGGCCACTGCCAGCAACACCACCAGCAGTACGCCGAACAGCGGTCCGGCCGCATTGCCCAGCCCGTCGCTGAGATGGTGACCCAGTGGCACGCCGGCCAACCGCTCGTCCAGCAACCCGGTGCCGCCCTCGCTGGTGCTGAACAACCGGTACAGCACCAGCAGGAACGGCGCCTGGAGGAGCAACGGCAGACAGCCGGCGATCGGGTTCGCGCCAGCCTCGCGGTACAACGTGAACACCTCACGCTGAAGCGCCGCCGGGTCGTCGGCGTACCGCTGCTGGAGGTCACGCACCTGTGGGGCGAGCGTCGCGCGGCGCCGCTCGCCGCGGACCTGCGCCACGGTCAGCGGCGAGATCAGCAGGCGGACGGCGATGGTGAAGAGCACGATCGCGGCGGCGGTCGACGCACCGCCGGCCAGTGGTTCGAGCAGTTCGGTGAGCCAGGACAGCGCGCTGCCCGCAGCGGCGACAACGTCGTGCAGTGGTGCGAAGGCAAGCATGGAAAACCCCTCGGTCCGATTCCGGTGAGGCCCTCCCCCGGCGGCATTCGCTCAGCAAGGGGGGCCCGGTGACGACGGGATCGGCCGCGCGGCGGCGAGGCGCTACGCGACCGAGGGGTGTCCCGGAGCACGGGGACGAGGCCGACCAGCGGCATCCGGATCGATCTGGCGGGGCACACGGCGACTTCGGGAGCGGGCCCGCAGGCCTGCCCACCGCGGCCCGGCACCGGGCGCGCCCGCCCGACCGTGCACCCTTGCCGCCAGCACCACCGCGAGCAACACCAGCGCTGTCAGCGCGGCGCCGGCGAGCAGGTCGACCGGGCCGCCCGCGAGCAGGGTGAGCTGGGCGAACGCGGACATCCACGCGACCCCGACATAGCCCAGCAGCACCGGCACGGGCTCAGCATAGGACCCACTGTCACGTCACCCAGCCGAATTCGGCGGCTCGCCTCGAGTACGACGCGCCGCCGCCACGTTTCCCGGCATCGCCACGTTGGGTAACCAACGGCGGACCAACGCGGACGGACCGCGAACGGTAGGAACGGACGGGTGATGTCGATGACCGGTCAGGTGGCGGAGGCGCCCAGCGACGTGGCTGCGGCGACCGGGTTGCTCACCGTGGGTGTCGAGGAGGAGTTCCTGCTCGTCGACCCGCACACCGGGGCCGCGGTCCCGGCCGTGGACCTGGTCATGGAACAGGTGCCGGCCGAACTTCGCGGACAGGTCGAGCGCGAGTTCCAGACCAGTCAGATCGAGATCGGCAGCCCGCCCGGCCTGGAGCTCTCGTCGATCCGGCACTCCCTCGGCGTACTGCGTCGGGAGCTCTCCGACGCCGCCGAGCGGGCCGGCGTACGCCTGCTGGCCATCGGCACCGGCCCGGTGGACGGTCCGGTGCCACCTGTGGTGGACAAACCCCGCTTCGACCGGATGATCGAGCGGTTCCGGCTGCTCGTTCCCGGCCCCGGCAACAACGGCATGCACGTACACGTGGGGGTCCCCGACCCGGACACCGGCGTGCAGGTGCTCAACCACGTACGGCCGTGGCTGCCGATGCTGCACGCCGTCACCACCAACTCGCCGTTCTCCCGCGGCGAGGACACCGGCTAGGCCAGTTGGCGCTCGGTGGAGTGGGAGCGTTGGCCGTCGGTGGCGCCGACGCCGTTCCTGGAGTCGCACGAGCACTACCAGCGGCTGATCCGCCAGCTGATCTCCAGCGGGGTGATGCTCGACGAGGGGATGCTCTACTGGTACGCCCGGCTGTCGGCCAAGTACCCGACGGTGGAGCTGCGCATCGGCGACGTCTGCCCGTCGGTGGACGACGCGGTGCTGGTCGCCGCGCTGGTCCGGGCGCTGGTGGCCACCGCCATGGCGGATGTCGAGGCCGACCGGCCGGCATTGCAGACCGACCACCACCTGCTGGTCGGGGCGCACTGGCGAGCCGCCCACGACGGCCTGGAAGGCGAGGCCGTCGATGTCACAACCGGTGAGCTGCGCCCCGCCTGGGAGCTGTTGGACCGGTTCGTGGAGCGGATGCGGCCGGCGCTGGAGCAGCACGGCGACTGGGCCGAGGTGACCGACCTGCTGGGCGTCTTGCGGCGGCACGGCAGCGGCGCGGCACGCCAGCGCGCGGTGTTCGAACGCACCGGCCGACTCACCGACGTGGTGCAGGACGTCGCACGACAGACCCGCGGCTGATCACCACGTGACAGGATGAGCCCGTGGCGCAACGGCTGATCGTCATCGGCGGGGACGCCGCCGGAATGTCGGCGGCGTCCCAGGCCCGACGCCGCCGTGACCGTGGCGACCTGGAGATCGTCATCTTCGAGCGCGGCCACTTCACCTCCTACTCGGCATGCGGCATCCCCTACTGGATCAGTGGCCTGGTGCCCGGGCCCGAGGCGTTGATCGCCCGGGACCCGCAGACGTTCCGCGCCGAGTACGCGATGGACGTTCGGATGCGCCACGAGGTCACGACCATCGACCTGGAGAACCGCGAGGTGGTGGCCCGGGACCTGGACGGCGGTGACGAGGTCCGCGAGCGCTTCGACGACCTGGTGTACGCCACCGGCGCGGTGCCGGTGAAGCCGCCGTGGGCGGTCACCGAAGCGGACGGCGTGTTCGGCATGCAGACCCTCGACGACGGCGCGGCGCTGCGCGAGTGGCTGGACGCCGACCCCCAGCCGCGCCGGGCCGTGGTGGTCGGCGGCGGCTACATCGGCGTCGAGATCGCCGAGGCGCTACTCCTCCGCGGCCTCTCGGTGACCCTTGTCGAGGCGGGCGACCAGCCCATGTCGACGGTGGACGGCGACATGGGCGAGCTGGTGGCCGACGCCATGCGCGGCCTCGGCATCACGATCCGCACCGGCCTGCCGGTGAGCGGCCTGGAGCAGCGGGACGGCCGGGTGTCCGCGGTGGTCACCACCGAGGGGCCGATTCCGACCGACGTCGTGGTCCTGGGCCTCGGCGTACGCCCCAACGCCGCGCTCGCCGAGGCTGCCGGCCTGCCCATCGGGCCGACAGGTGGAGTCCGGGTGGACCGCCAGATGCGCGTTCCGGGGCTGCCCGGGATCTGGGCGGCCGGTGACTGCGTGGAGACGTTGCACCGGGTCAGCGGCATGCCTGTGCACGTGCCGCTGGGCACGCACGCCAACAAGCAGGGTCGGGTCGCGGGGATCAACATCGGCGGCGGGTACGCCACGTTCGCCGGCGTGATCGGCACGGCGGTGACAAAGGTCTGCGACCTGGAGGTGGGCCGGACGGGCCTCCGCGAGGGCGAGGCCAGGGCGGCCGGCTTCGACTTCGTCTCGGTGATCGCCGAGTCGACCAACCGGGCCGGCTACTACCCCGGTTCCCGGCCGATGACCGTGAAGCTGATCGCCGAGCGCCCCAGCGGCCGGTTGCTCGGCGCGCAGATCGTCGGTTGGTCCGAGGCGGCCAAACGGATCGACACGCTGGCCGTGGCACTCTGGAACGGCATGACGGTGGACGATATGACGTCACTGGACCTGGGCTACGCTCCGCCGTACGCGCCGGTGTGGGATCCGGTGCTCATCGCCGCCCGAAAAGCGGTCGATGCGCTCGCCGCGCTCGCCCGCTGACCCGCGCCCGCCGTGGAGGACCACCCCGTGACCCAGACCCCGACCCGGCCGACCGTGCGTCGGCGTCCCACGATGGTCGACGTTGCCCGGCGCGCCGACGTCAGCCTGAAGACGGTCTCCCGGGTCGTCAACGACGAGCCGGTGGGGCAGGAACTGGTCAGCCGGGTGCTGGCCGCCATCGCCGAGCTGGGCTTCCGACGCAACGACATCGCCCGCAACCTGCGCTCCCGGCAGCTCAACGCCACCGTCGGGTTGCTGATCGAGGAGATCGCCAACCCGTTCTACGCGACAATCGCCAGCGTCGCCGCCGAGATCGCCGCCGCCCACGGCACCATGCTGATCACCGCGTCGTCCGAGGAGGACCCAGAACGGGAACGCGCCCTGCTCCAGGACTTCACCCAGCGCCGGGTCGACGGTCTGCTGGTGGTGCCGGCGGGCCTGGACCACTCGTTCCTGCGTCGTGAGGTCGAGCTGGGCATGCCTGTGGTGTTCCTGGACCGGCCGCCGCAGGGCTTGCAAGCCGACGCGGTGCTGTTGGACAACCGGGGTGGCAGCCACGCCGGGGTGAGCGCGCTGCTCGACGAGGGGCACCGACGGGTGGGGCTGCTGCTCGGCGCGCCGAGCGTGCCCACCATGCGTGAGCGGCTGACCGGGGCACGAGCGGCGCTGGACGCCGCCGGGGTCGAGCCGGACGAGTCGCTGATCCGTGAGCGGCTCATCGCTCCCGAGGAGGCCGGTCGGGCGGTCGCCGCGTTGCTCGACCTCCCGGAGCCGCCCACCGCGTTCTTCTGCGCCAACAACCGGCTCACCGTCGGCGCGCTCCAGGAACTGCACCGGCGGGGCAGTGACGCCGCGCTCGTCGGCTTCGACGACTTCGAGCTGGCCCACCTGATGCCTCGACCGCTGACCGTCGTCGCGTACGACACCCGGGAGTTGGCGAGGGTCGCCACCGAGCGACTGTTCCAACGAATAGCCGGCGACGGCACCCCACCCACCACCACTGTCCTCCCGACCCAACTGCTCAAGCGCGGCCTGTCCTGACCCCGCCCACCCCGCCCCCTCGCCCTGCCACCCTCGGGATCCCGCAGTTTCGGTTGCCGACTTGCCGCTGAAGGTCCCGTTCTGTCGACAGAAAGTGCAAGATCGCGGGGGCAAGGGCGGGGGGAGGGTGGATTAGGTTGCGGGGTTTAGGAGTGCTTCTACCTCGGCGCGGGTTGGCGGGTCGGCGCCTCGGTGGGCGCAGGTCAGCGCGGCCACCGTGGCGGCCTGTCGGAGCACCTCATCCCACTGCTGCGGGGTCACCGCGGCGAGCCGGTCGGCCGGTCGGTCACCGAGCGCGTCGAGGTCGGCCAGCGCGGCCAGCAGGCCACCGGTGAACGAGTCGCCGGCGCCGACGGTGTCGACCACCGTGGTGCGGACCGCCGGCTCCTCGTGCAGCGAGCCGTCGGGCGCGAGCAGCCAGGCGCCGTCCCCGCCCCTGGTCACCACGGCGCAGGACACGCCAGCCGTACGCCATTCGGTCATCACGTCGGCCAGCGAACGATCCGGGTAGAGCCACGCCAGGTCCTCGTCGCTGGCCTTGACCAGGTGCGCGAGGCGGACCTGGCGGCGTACCCGCTCCTGCTCCGCCGCCCGGTCGGTGACGATGCTCGGCCGCAGGTTGAGGTCGATGGAGACGGTGAGCCCGTCCCGCTGGCGTTCCCTGGCGAGCAGGCCCTCCAACGCCTCGGCGCCGGGTGCCAACGCGAGCGCGAGGGAGCCGGTGTGCAGCGCGACCGCCGGTGAGCCGGCCAACTCGGGCAGTTCCCGCGGCGTCCACTGCCAGTCCGCCGCACCGGCCAGCCGGAACTCGTAACTGGCCTGCCCGGCGGCGTTCAGTGTGGCCACGGCCACCGACGTGGGCTCCTCCGCGTGAACCGCCCACTCCAGGTCCACCCGGTTGGCGCTCAGATGCTCGACGAGTTGGCGACCGTACTCGTCGCTGGCGAGCCGGGCGAGCAGCCGTACCGGCTGGTCGAGTCGGGCCAGCGTGACGGCGACGTTCGCCGGGGAGCCACCGGGCACGGCCCGCTGCCCCTCGGCCGTGACGACCAGGTCGATCAACGCCTCACCTGCGACGACGATCACGCGGTCACCTCCCCCGATGCGAGCGGGCCGGGGCCACCGAGCCCGTCGGCCGCGCGGGACAGCAGTACCGCCTGGTACGCGTGGTAGACGTCCGGTCGACCGTGCCAGACCGTGTCGGCGGGCAGGTTCTGCGTGTCCAGCTCGTGCCGCCATCCGGTCTGGTCGATGAGACTGCGGCGGGCGTACGCCCAGAAGACCCGGTACCAGTCGAGGTAGACCGCGTCCCCGGCGCGTCGGTGCAGGGTGATCGCCGCCCCGATGGCCTCGGCGAGAACCCAGTGCATCCGGGAGCGCACCACCGGCCGGTCGTCCCAGTCGATGGTGTAGACGAAGCCGTCCGCGCCGTCGACCGCCCAGCCGCGACGCACGGCGGCGGCGAACAGGGCACTGGCGTCGGCGAGCAGCCAGCGGGGTGGCTGCGGCAGCACCGCCTCCAACTCCAGCAGCAGCCGGGCCCACTCCAGCCAGTGCCCGATCGTGGAGCCGTACGGCCGGAACGGGTCGGCGGGCTGGTCCCGGTTGTAGTCGGGCAGCGGCGTCCAGTCGGTGGTGAAGTGCTCGGGCAGCCGCCAGTCGTGCCGGGCGGCCTCACCGTGCACGAGGTGGGTGGCGATCCGCAGAGCCCGGTCGGCCCAGCTCGCGTCGCCGGTGGCGGCGGCAGCGGCGAGGAACGCCTCGACCATGTGCATGCTGCTGTTGGCGCCCCGGTAGTCCTCGGTGACCGTCCAGTCCCGGTTCCACGATTCGCGGACCGCTCCGGCGTCGTCGTCCCAGAACCGGTCCCGCACGACGGTCAGCACGTCGGCGAGCAACCGGTCCGCGCCGGGCCGGCCGGCGCGCGCGGCGCCGGAGGCGGCGAGCAGCACGAACGCGTGGTCGTAGCCGGCCTTGCGGTCGTTGACCGGCACTCCCTGCTGGTCCACCGCGCTGAACCAGCCGCCGTACCGGTCGTCGCGCAGCAACGTGCTGAGCGCGGCGATCCCGTGGTCGACCAGGGCGGCAGCGTCCGGGTCACCGTTGCGGTGGGCGAGGGCGGCCACATGCGTCATCCGGCAGGTGATCCAGGTGTGGATCGGTTCGCCGCGATCCGGGGTGCGGTCGTCGGTGAGCCACCAGAACCCGCCCTCGGGCCGGACCGAGCGGCGAGCGGTGTCGAGCAGCGTCCGGGTCTGGTCGACGAGGAAATCGTCCAGATCGGGCAGGTCTGGCGACCCCACCGGAGCGGGGGTCGTTTCGGCGTCGGATCGGGGCACGTCGGTCATTTCAGCTGGTCACCGTCGGGTAGGAAAGGGACATACGGCCAGGATCGGCGGACGGACCGGGTCCCCGCCGCAAAACCGCCAACGGTACGCCACGAATCGACTGGCAACTGTCGGCGCGCGGCGGGAGAGGACCAGGGGGAGTTTCCTCCCATTTGCCCGTTGACATCGTTGTCACCGCTCAACCCTGCTCCGGCAGCCGGCCGACTGTCAATTCCGGCTGCGTCACACCGCCCCGGGACAGTTCCGGTCAGTAGTAGTCGTCGATCGGTTGACGCGCCTCGTCGAACAGCGCCGGCCCCTCGTACCGGACCGGAGGCAACGGCGGGGTGGCCGGCTTGACCTCCTCGAACTGCTCGGTGGACAGGGCGAACACCACCCGCCCGAGGCCGGAGCGGTCGATCGCCGTCGCGCACATCGGGCAGGGCTGGCAACTGGTGAACATTGTGGTGCCGGCGGCCAGCTCGGGAGAGAGTTCCCGAGCCGCCCAGCGGGCCAGCTTCAACTCCGGATGGGCGCTGATGTCAGCGTCGGAAACCACCGTGTTGTGGTCCTCGATCAGGACGACGCCATTCGCGTCGACAAGCAACGAACCGAACGGCCGTTCGCCGGAAGCCCCCGCCCGCCTGGCGATCTCCACTGCGTGGCGGAGAAACTTCTCGTCGTCGGGGGTCATCGATCCTCCTGGGTCTTGTGGTGTGCGGCCACGGCCGCAAGGGTCTGCCAGGCGCGTTCGGGCTGGCGGATCTCGGTCAGGTCGCCGTTGAACGGGTCCAGCACCACCGTCTCCGCGCCGAGCGCGCGAAGCTGGTCGAGGTCGCCGACGATCTGATCGATGGTGCCGACGCCGGCGAGCCGGTCCGGCTCGTTGATCGGTGCACGGGTCTCCTGGAGGGCGATCCGCGGCACCAACGCGGGCACCGGGCGACCCAGCTCGTCGGCGATGGCCGTCAGCCGTCCGACCGCCTCGGTCAGCCGTCCCGGTGTGACCCGCAGTGGATGCCAGGCGTCACCGAGCAGTACCGCGCGGCGCATGCCGGCTTCGCTGTTGCCGCCGACCCAGATCGGGATCGCCGCCGTGTCGTAGTCCTCGGTGTTCTGCCAGGCCGCCCGCATGGTGTGCAGGTATTCGTCGGTCAGCGCGCCGCGATGCCGGAACGGCACGCCGAGCGCCTCGAACTCCTGCCGGGCCCAGCCGACGCCGACGCCGAGGACGAGCCGGCCGCCGCTGAGCCGGTTGAGGTTCGCCGCCATCCGGGCGGTGAGCAGCGGATGCCGGTACGGGACGATGAGCACCGTGGTGCCCAGCCGGACCCGACTGGTCACCCCGGCCAGCCAGGACAGCGTGGTGAACGGCTCGTAGAACGGCGCCGGATACTGCTCGGCCACGTCCGGGGTCACCGCGATGTGATCGGAGACCATCAACAGGTCGAAGCCGAGACCCTCGACCGTCTGCGCCCACCGTCGCAGAATGTCGGGGTCGGTGCCCGGGGCGAAGTTCGGTACGTTCACGCCAATCTGCACCCGTCCACGCTAGCCACTGTGGACCGGCGTGGGAACGCCGTGATCGGCTGAAGCACCCGGCAGCCGAACACGGATCGCCGCACGGCACCAGGAGGGCCAGATGGATCTGCCCGAGGGACTCGACTGGGTACGCGGGTCACCGGCCGGTCGCGTCTGGCTGGCAGCACTCCCGACGTGGCTGACCGAGTGCGCCGAACGTTGGTCGCTGCGGGTCGGACCGCCCTTCCGGCACGCGTACGCCTCACTGGCGCTCCCCGCCCACCTGCCCGACGGCACGGCGGCGGTGCTGAAGCTCCAGTACCCCGACGAGGAGAGCCGGCACGAGGCCGACGCCTTGGCCCACTGGGACGGCGACGCGGCGATCCGTCTGCTCGCCCACGACCCCGGGCGGCGTGCCCTGCTGCTCGAACGCTGCCAGCCCGGCACTCCGCTGCACGACCTTCCGCCGGACCGGGCGCTGGACGCGGTGATCGGGCTGCTCCCCCGGCTCTGGCGACCGGCCGGCGCGCCGTTCACCCCGTTGGCGCAGGAGGCCGCCGGCTGGATCGACCGGATGCCCCGGTCCTGGGAACGGGCCGGCCGACCGTACGAGCGGCGGCTGCTCGACGCGGCACTCGAACTGCTCGGCGTCCTGGCGTCGAGCCAGGGCGAACAGGTGCTGGTCAACCAGGACCTGCACGCCGGCAACGTGCTCGCCGCCGACGCGCTCGACGCCGACCGGGGGCCGTGGCTGGCGATCGACCCGAAGCCGCTGACCGGGGAACGGGAGTTCTCGGTCGTACCGATGGTGCGCGGCCCCGAGTTGGGCCACTCGCCGGCCGCCGTCCGGCACCGGCTGGACCGGCTCAGCACCGAACTGGGGCTGGACCGGGAACGGGTCCGAGGTTGGACGATCGGCCACACGCTGGCCTGGAGCGTCGCCGACGACACCGTCTTTCCGGAAAAGATCGAGGTGGTCCGCTGGCTGCTCGACGCCGACTGAGGTCCGCCAGCGCCGCGAGGCGGGCGACCGGTTCAGCCGGCCTGGCAGGTACGGCACCAGTACAGGTTGCGACCGGCCAGTTCGCCCCGGCTGACCTCGGTGCCGCAGACGTGGCAGGGTGCTCCCGGGCGGCGGTAGACGTACACCTCGCCACCGTGCCGGTCCACCCGCGCCGGCCGGCCCATCGCCTCCGGCAGGTGCGCGTCGCGGACCGTGTCGATCCGGCCGTGCTCGACCGCGAGCCGCATCAACCCGACCAGGTCGGCCCAGAGCGCGTCCCAGCCGGTCCTGGTCAACTGTCGCCCCGGCATCGTGGGCGGCAGCCCCGCCCGGAACAGCGCCTCGGTCACGAAGATCAAGCCGGTGCCGGCCACCACCGACTGGTCCAGCAGCAGCGCGGCGAGGGGCGTGGGGCTGCGCGAGATCCGGGCGTACGCCCGCTCCGGGTCGGCGTCGGCGCGCAACGGATCCGGCCCGAGGCGGTCCCGCAGCGCGGCCACCTCGGGTGGGGTGAGCAACTCGCAGGCCGTGGGCCCGCGCAGGTCCAGCCAGTGCCGGTCGCTGGCCAACCGCAGCCGCAGCTGACCGACCGGCTCCGGCGGCTCCCCCGGCCCGTCGGTGAACTTGCCGTACAGCCCGAGGTGTACGTGCAGAATCAGCTCGCCGGCGTAGTGGTGCAGCAGGTGCTTGCCGTACGCCTCGGTGCCCTCCAGCACGGTCCCGGAGAGCCGGGCAGCACCCTCCGCGAAGCGACCCTGCGGGCTCGCGGCGTGCAGCTTGTCCCCGGCGAACAGCTCGGCGTGCCGGGCCGCCAAGCGGTGGATGGTGTGTCCCTCTGGCACGGGTGCCAAGCATAGACAGCGGTTGTCAGAAATACCGACTGGCCTGCGAGAACGTGAGCGCCGTCAACCGCTGGCCAGACCTGGCAATCTCGGGCCGATGTGGGGCCGGTGTGGGGCCGGGGTCGAGCGTGCGTCCACTTCTGTCGCGCGCTTGGTACGGCCAGGTAGGGCCAGGCACGTTCGGTGCCAGAACACCCCGAGGCTCTGGGACTGCCCTCGGCTCGCTGACCAGCCCGCACGGCGGGACGGAACAGCGGCATGAGGCACCGGCACGTCAGAGCCCGCTCGGTTGAGCCGCACCGGGATAGAACGCGGAGAGCACCGACGGGGACAACTGTCGTCACCATGCGTGGCGGGAGGAGTCCTTACGTCGGTGCTTTTGTCGTCTTGGGCTCTCCCGCCGGAGAGGGGTAAGCGTTGAGCACCTGGCATTCGCCGAAGGCGGTTGCCGAGCGGCTGGGCATCAGTGTCCGGTCCGTACGCAGGCTCATGGACCGTGGAGAACTGCCGAAGGTCAAGATCGGCGGCTTGGTAAGGGTCCACGATGAAGACCTGACCGCGTACGAGGCTCGCCAGCGCGCGACTGAGAAGCCGCCTAGCCGTCGTCACCCGGAGTGCGGACGGTACCGACCTGGCCGCGATGTACCGGGAGGTCACCGAAGCCCTCCAGATGTACAACGGCCAGCGGGACACCCTGCGCGACCTGCTCAGCTTCAACGTCACCACGGCCTGCGAGGACGTCATCCAGCGGCGCGGCCACCCTGGGCAGACGCTAGGCTCGGGCGAAGAGGGTCTACAGTGGGCGTGCGTATACGTTCG
>NZ_JBEXIM010000053.1:0-34499 GCF_040608575.1 Micromonospora sp. NPDC005171
GGTGGGGCGGCCCCCCCCCCGCCCCCTCGCCACCACGTTCTCCCGCCCCCCCCCTTCGCGGCGGGGCGCCCCGGACGGGTGCCGCGCTCGACGCGTTCCCAGCCAGCGCCGAAATTAGTGGAACGGATCATTCCGGTCTGCTAGGCTGGTCTCATGAAACGGAGCGGAATATTCCGCTCTGACAGCGGGTGAGGTGGCTCGCTGGAGGCCGGCGGAGAGGGCAGGGCGATGAGCGAGATGGCAGCGGGGCAGTGGCGGATCGTGCTCGACGAGGCGCACGAGGCGCTTCGAACGGCCGTTGCGGGGGTTCCGGCCGACGGCTGGGAGCGGCCCACCCCGTGCGAGCGGTGGAACGTCACCCAGGTGCTTCAACACGCGGCCGGCGACCAGCTCGCCTACGCGGCGGCGATCGAGGGCGGGTCGGGTCCGGCGGAGGACCCGTTCGCGCCCTCCGGTCGGATCGACGGTGACAAGCTGGCCGGCCTGCGCGCTGCCCTCGACGCATCCGCTCGCGCTTGGAGGGGTGTCGCCGACGACGACCCGGCGGTGCCCACGCCGCTGCCCCAGGGCAAGCTGCCGGCCGAGGTCGGCGCCGTAGCATGCGCACTGGACGCGGCAGTGCACGCGTGGGACATCGCCGTGGCCACCGGCCAGCCGTCCCCACTCGGCGCTGAACTGGCCCGCCCCCTGCTGGTGGTGGCCCGGCAGATCGTCGAGCCGCTGCGGGCCTACGGCGCGTACGCCCCGGCGATCGACCCCGCTCTGGAGGCCGACGAGGTCGCCGCCCTGCTCTCCTACCTCGGTCGCGACCCCCGCTGACCGACTGAAAGCCAGGCTCGGCCCGGAGATCGTGCTCGATCCAGGATCGAGTGGCATCGCCCAACCTGGGATGCCACTGGAACCAGGATCGAGCACGATCTCATTCGGCGCCCCCACCCGAGGCCCCCGCGGGGCGGGGCGTGAGGCCGCGCGGGGGCATGATGCCGTGCGGGGGCCGCGGGGCGGAAATCTGTGGCGGCGGGCCGCTGCGACGGCCAGGATGGCGGGGTGACTGAGGCGTACCCGAAGCAGGTTCCTGTCCGTGCGGCCACGGCCGTGCGTCGACAGCGCACCGTGCCCGGGCGCGCCTCGATCCGTCGTCCGCTGTCGTGAGCGGCGCGTTCCTCGCCGGTCTCGTGGCCGGCTACGGCGTCGCCATTCCCGTCGGCGCGATCGCAATTCTCATTCTGGGGCTCAGCGCCCGTACCTCGTTTCGGGTTGGTGCGGCCGCGGCGCTCGCCGTGGCGACGGCCGACGGGCTCTACGCGGCGGTGGCCGTGCTCGGCGGTGCCGGCCTGGCCGGGACCATCGCGCCGGTCGCCGGACCACTGCGGGTGGTCGCCGCCGTGGTCCTGCTGGGTCTCGCCGCGCACGGCCTCTGGCGGACGTGGTCGGCGCACCGCTCGCGGCGACCGCCGACGGCACGCGACGGTGGGGGCATGAGCACTCCGGGGCGGGCCTACGCGGCGCTGCTCGGGTTGACCCTGCTGAATCCGATGACGGTGCTCTACTTCACCGCGCTGGTGCTCGGCCGTCGGGATGCGGCCGACTCGGGGGTGCTCCCCGTGGCGCTTTTCGTGGCCGGGGTGTTCCTGGCGTCGGCGAGCTGGCAACTGGTCATCGCCGGCGGTGGCACAGTGGTCGGCCGGGCGCTGACCGGGCGGCGCGGCCGACTGGTCACCGGTCTGGTCTCCAGCGCGCTCATCGCCGCGCTGGCGGTGGCCGGGCTGCTTCCGGGCTAGAGGTCAACGCCGGACCGTGCCGGGGCCGCCTGGGCCGGGCCGAGGGCTGCCGGGCGGTGCCGGGGCGGCCGGACCGGGCCGGGCCGGGCCTGCGTGCCGCCCGGGGGCCCGGGCGGGTTCGCTGTGCCGTACGGTCGGGCGGTGACCAGTCGACCCGCAGCCGGCGGAGGCCGGTGGGTCGAGGTCGACCCGGCCCGTGTGGGCCGCTGGGTCGAGGGCTTCGCCGACCGGCACGGGCCGGCCACCACCAGCGCGCGGGAGTACGGCCTGCTGCTCGCCGCCCCGGACGGGGCAACCGCCGAGCTGCACGCCCCACCGGGTGCGCCGGCCGGCGTGGATCTGACCGGGTTCGTGACCTCCGCCGTCATGCCCCGCCGGATCGGCCTGCTGCTGGCCCGCAAGGGCGCGGTGGCGCTCGGGGTGGCCGAGGGCGCCGACCTCGTCGTCTCCAAGGTGGACACCCGGTATGTGCAGGGGCGCACTGCGGCGGGGGGATGGTCGCAGCACCGGTTCGCCCGCCGACGCGACAACCAGGCGAAGGCGGCGCTGGGTGACGCGGCGGACCTGGCCGTACGGCTGCTGTTGCCGCAGGCGGCGACGCTTGCCGCGCTGGTCTGCGGCGGTGACCGGCGGGCGGTGGACGGGGTGCTGGCCGACCGGCGGTTGGCCCTGCTCGTGCCGTTGCGGGCGGAGCGGTTGCTCGACGTGCCGGAGCCGCGGCACGCGGTGCTGGTCGCGGCGGTGGGCGCGGCCCGGGCGGTACGGATCCTGGTGCGCGACCCCGACTGACCTCGGTGCTCCCCGATCTCGGAGGGGGAGAGGACCGCCACCCGAAACGGGGTTCGCGGCGTGCCGCCCGGCTGGCGGCCGGAGGATGGGCGCGTGGAGTTCCTGGTTGACATGGTGACGACGGTGCCGCAGGAAAACCTCGGACGAGGGCGTCACCGGATGCCGTGGGACACGTCCGTCAACAGGGAGATCATCATGTCCGAGGCCCAGATTCTGCGTACCGTCCTCGACCGGTGGAAATCGGCTGTCGACGCCCACGAGCCCGATCGGGTCGCGGCGTGCTTCACCGACGATGCGATCTTCCAGGGACTGCAGCCGTACACGGTTGGTCCTGCCGGTGTGGCCGCGTACTACGCCGGTCAGCCGCTCGGGCTGACCGCCGCGTACGACATCCGGGAGATCCGCCGTCTCGCCGACGACGTGGTCCTCGGCTACCTGGAGGTGGAGTTCGGCTTCACCGACCGGCCGGCGCTGACCGTCAACCTCGGTGTGCTCCTGCGGCGGGTCGACGGCGAGTGGCTCATTGGCCACTACCAGGTTTCGCGGCTCACCTGACCCGGAAGTTTCCCTCCGCCCCCAGGGTGGGAACGGCGATCGTGGCAGGCCCGCCGAGGGGCCTGCCACGATCTCGGGGCGAGGTCAGAGCTGGTCGGTGCCGAAGGTGTCGCAGGTCTTCGGGTCGCCGCGGTCGTAGCCCTGGGTGAACCAGCGCTTGCGCTGCTCGGACGTGCCGTGGGTGAACTGGTCGGGGTTGACCCGGCCGCCGGAGCGCTCCTGGATGCTGTCGTCGCCGATCGCCTCGGCGGCCTGCACGGCCTCGCTGATGTCGGTCTGGGTGATGGACTTGAACAGCGGTTCCTGGCCGGTCTTGTCCTTGCTCTCGGTGGCGTGCTTGGCCCAGGCGCCGGCGTAGCAGTCGGCCTGCAACTCCAGCCGCACGGAGGCGGAGCGGGGGCCGCTCTGGTCGCCCTGGCCGGCCTTCGCGTTGGTGCCGAGGAGGTTCTGGATGTGGTGTCCGTACTCGTGGGCGAGCACGTAGGGCTGGGCGAACTCACCCTTGGCGCCGAATCGGGAGGCCAGCTCGTCGTAGAAGCTCAGGTCGATGTACACCTGCTTGTCGGCGGGGCAGTAGAACGGGCCGACGCCCGAGTCGGCCTGCCCGCAGCCGGTGTTCACGGCGGCCTGGAAGAAGTTGGTGTCGGTCGGCTCGTACTTTCCGTTGCCCAGCTCCGGGTACGCCTTCTGCCAGTAGGCCTGGATGCTGTTGACGTAGAGCGCGTTGCGGCAGCGCGCGTCGTCGAGGCGTTCGGGGTTGTCGCGGGAGCACAGCTGCTCCAGGTCGGTGCCGCCGGCCTGACCGCCCTCGTCGCCGTTGGTCATGGCGTTGAGGCCGAAGCCGCCGCCGAGCAGCGCGACGAGCACGGCCACCACGATGCCGATGATGCCGCCTCGACCGCCGCCTCCGGGGATCGGGATGCCGAAGCCGCCGCCGGATCCGCCGCCTCGGCCCACGTCGTTGACCTGGGAGGTGTCAATTTCGGCCCGCTCGTTGAGTTCCATGGTGACCCCGATCGCCGTATGCCGGTAAGTGTCTTTTGTGTGTCGTTTGGTCCATCGAGTGCCGGACGGGGTCCGGACAGGCGTTCCGGTACCCGATGATCTTGATCGGTAATCCGGGCGGGCCGTTCGGCGGCGCCCGGTACACTTGTCAGGTGCTGCGCTGCGAAGGCTGAACCGCCCCGCGCCGTCGGGCCCCTTGAGCCCGCCGGCCGTTTCGCGTGCCCCGAGTCAGCCTTCCGAACCCCGAGAGCGAGCCCGCAAACATGATCACTGCCACCGGCCTGGAACTGCGTGCCGGTTCCCGGATCCTGCTGTCCGACACCACGCTGCGCGTGCAGCCCGGTGATCGGATCGGCCTGGTCGGTCGCAACGGCGCCGGCAAGACCACCACGCTGAAGGTGCTCGCCGGCGAGGGGCAGCCGTACGGCGGCCAGATCGACCAGCGCAGCGCCATCGGCTACCTGCCGCAGGACCCGCGCACGGGCGACCTGGAGGTCACCGGCCGCGACCGGGTGCTCTCCGCGCGCGGGCTGGACGTGCTGATGGCGCAGATGCAGGAGGTCGAGGCCCGCCTCGCCGAGGACGCCAACGACAAGCTGGTCCGCCGGTACGGCGCGCTGGAGGACCAGTTCGCCGCCCTCGGAGGGTACGCGGCCGAGGCTGAGGCCGCGCGGATCTGCGCCAACCTCGGCCTACCGGACCGGGCGCTCGCGCAGACCATCGGCACCCTCTCCGGCGGTCAGCGTCGCCGCATCGAACTCGCCCGGATCCTGTTCCGCGACGCCGGCGAGAACGGCGGCGGCATCCTGCTGCTCGACGAGCCCACCAACCACCTCGACGCCGACTCGATCACCTGGCTGCGGGGCTTCCTCGCCAACCACAAGGGCGGCCTGATCGTGATCTCCCACGACGGCGCGCTGCTGGAGTCGGTGGTCAACAAGGTCTGGTTCCTCGACGCCACCCGGTCGGTCATCGACGTGTACAACCTCGGTTGGAAGGCGTACCTGGAGGCGCGCGAGACCGACGAGCGGCGTCGCCGCCGCGAGCGGGCCAACGCGGAGAAGAAGGCCGGCGCGCTGATGGCGCAGGCCGACAAGATGCGGGCCAAGGCCACCAAGACCGTGGCCGCGCAGAACATGGCCCGTCGTGCCGAGAAGCTGATCTCCGGCCTGGAGGAGGTGCGGGTCGCCGACCGGGTGGCCAAGGTGCGTTTCCCCAGCCCCGCCCCGTGCGGCAAGACCCCGCTCACGGCCACCGGCCTCTCCAAGTCGTACGGCTCGCTGGAGATCTTCACCGACGTCAACGTCGCGGTGGACCGGGGCTCCCGGGTGGCCATCCTCGGGCTCAACGGCGCCGGCAAGACGACCCTGCTGCGGATGCTCGGTGGGCTGCTCACCCCGGACACCGGCGAGGTGCACGCGGGGCACGGCCTGCGGCTGGGCTACTACGCCCAGGAGCACGAGACGCTGGACGTGGAGCGGACGGTCCTGGAGAACATGCGCGCCGCCGCCGTCGAGCAGTCCGACACCGACCTGCGCAAGATCCTTGGCGCGTTCCTGTTCTCCGGTGACGACGTGAACAAGCCGGCCGGCGTGCTCTCCGGTGGCGAGAAGACCCGGCTGGCCCTGTCCACCCTGGTCTGTTCCGGTGCCAACGTGCTGTTGCTCGACGAGCCGACGAACAACCTCGACCCGGTCAGCCGGGAGCAGGTGCTCGACGCCATCGCCAATTACCCGGGCGCGATCGTCCTGGTCACCCACGACCCGGGTGCGGTGCTGGCGCTCAAGCCCGACCGAGCCATCCTGCTGCCCGACGGCGACGAGGACGCCTGGAGCGACGACCTGCTCGAACTGGTCGAGCTGGCCTGACCGGGGACGGCTCGCCGACCCGGCCGGCTCTCAGCCGAGCAGGTCGGCCAGCCGACCGAGCACGCCGGAGCTGACCAGGATCACCAGCCCGATGGCGATGAAGATCGTCGGCACCAGCCAGGCGCCGGCCCGCTCGACCAGCCGCACCACCCTCCGGTGCCTGCCCAGCCAGGCCGCGGCCACGCACCAGAGCGCGATCAGCAGCACGAAGATCAGCAGGAACACCGCGCTGTCGGCGATACCGAGGGCGCGGAAGACGGGTACGTAGACCGCGACGTTGTCGGCCCCGTTCGCGATCGTTACCCCGGCCACGCCGAGCGCTCCGGTGACGACCGCGGGCGTCTCGTCGTCAGCCGAACCCCGCAGCGCGCGTACGCCGAGCGCGATCGGCAGCAGGCCGAGCAACCCCGTCCACGGGTCGGGCACGACCAGGAGCCCACCCGCGATCACCGCGCTGGCCACCGCGAGCGCGCCGATGCCGAGGTATTGTCCGGCGACGATTTCCCAGGTGCGGGGTTTTCCGGTGGTGCGGGCCGCGACGAAGAACAGCGTCAGGATGACGATGTCGTCGATGTCGGTGGCGGCGAAGACCACGGCCGCCGCGCCAGCGGTGCTGAACAGGTCGATCACGACCGAAGGGTACGGGCCGTCGGCAGCGTCAGCTCCCGGCGGTGGTACGCCCGGACGGCGCGGCGGGCCCGATCGCCAGGATCACTCTATCGGGAAGCTGACATTGCATAGCGTGTCGGTTGGCGAAGAGTTGATATCTGGCGCATGATCGTTCGAGGCGGTCTAATAGGTGGGACCGTATCCGAACCGCACAGTCTGGGACGTGAGGACACAGCATGGCAGCCACTGGCACAGCCACCAGCACTGAGAAGGGTCGCCGGATCGTCGGAGCCGAGCGTCAGACGCTCGCCAAGGACCTGGTAAAGCGGTACACCTCGGGGGAGAGCATCCGCGCGTTGGCGGCCTCGACCGGCCGTTCCTACGGGTTCATCCACCGAGTGCTCACCGAGTCCGGCGTGCAGCTGCGTCAGCGCGGTGGTGCCCGGCGCCGCAAGAAGGCGTGACCCGCCCCTCAGCGTCGTCCACCAGCGCCGCGCCCCGGGACGTCCGGTGACCGCCGAGGCGACCGGGGTTCGGCTGACTTGCGACGGGCCGGTCGCCACGGTGACGTTGTGCCGGCCCGACGTGCTCAATGCCCAGACGCCCGCGATGTGGCGAGCGATGAGCGACTTCTCCCGTGACCTGCCCGGCGACGTGCGGGTGGTGGTGGTCCGCGGTGAAGGTCGCGCGTTCTCGGCCGGCCTCGATCTCGCGGTGGCTGGCGCCTCCGGCCCGGGGTCGTTCGCCGAGTTGGCCACGCTGCCCGAGCAGGAGTGCGCCGAGCGCATCGCGGAGTTCCAGGCCGGTTTCACCTGGCTGCACCGGCCGGATGTCGTTTCCGTCGCGGCCGTGCAGGGTCACGCGATCGGTGCCGGCTTCCAGCTCGCGCTCGCCTGTGACCTGCGAGTGCTGTCCGCGGACGCGAAGCTGTCGATGGCCGAGGTGACCCTTGGCCTGGTGCCCGATCTGGCCGGCACGAAGCGCCTTGTCGAGTTGGTCGGCTATTCGCGGGCGTTGGAGATCTGTGCGACCGGCCGCCCGTTGGACGCCGCCGAGGCGGACCGGATCGGGCTGGCCACCCTGGTCGTGCCTCCGGCGGAGTTGGACGGCGCGGTGCGCGACCTGACCGCCGGCCTGCTCGCCGGGGCCCGGGACGCGGTGGTGGAGATCAAGGCGTTGCTCGCCGGGGCGGCCGGGCGGTCGCACGCCGACCAGCAGCGCGCTGAGCGGGAGGCGCAGACCCGTCGGCTGCGCGACCTGGCCGGCAGGGGAGAATAGTAAGGACCGCACGGGAAGATCCGGGTTACGACAGAGGTTGTCACACTCGTCGGGAGAATTGACCTGACGGTGCGGTCTGCCCGGCAACCCGGAGGTGAGCGATGTCCAACCCGATGTCCGGCGGTGGCATGGTCGGGTGGAGCATGCTCCGGTCGATGCGCAACCGCGACGAGGTCTCCACCCACCGGCTCAAGCGCGGGGTGGCCCGTCGCATCGTCGCCTTCGCCCAGCCCTACCGGCGCGACATCGTCGTGTTCCTGGCAACCGTGGTGTTGGCCGCCATCATCGGCGTGGCCACTCCGGTGCTCGCCGGTGACGTGATCAACGCGATCAACCGGGGCGGCACCGAGGCCGGCCGGCTCGTGGTGCGGCTGGCCCTGTTCATCGCCGCGCTGGCGGTCGCCGACGCGCTCCTGTCGCTGGCCCAACGGTGGTATTCGGCCCGCATCGGCGAGGGCATCATCCTCAACCTGCGCACCCGGGTCTACGACCACGTGCAGCGGATGCCGTTGCAGTTCTTCACCCGTACCCAGACCGGTGCCCTGGTCAGCAGGCTCAACAACGACGTGCTCGGCGCCCAGCGGGCGTTCACCTCCACCCTGTCCGGTGTGGTCAGCAACGTCATCCAGTTGGTGCTCACCGCGGCGGTGATGTTCACCCTCTCCTGGCAGATCACCGCGCTCTCACTGGTGCTGCTGCCGATCTTCATCATTCCGGCCCGCCGGGTCGGTCGACGGCTGGCGGACATCACCCGCGAGGCGTACAACCTCGACGCCAAGATGAACGCGACGATGACCGAGCGGTTCGGGGTGGCCGGCGCGCTGCTGGTGAAGCTCTTCGGCCAGCCCGAGATCGAGGCCCGCCGGTTCGCCGACCGGGCCGAGCGGGTCCGCGACATCGGCATCCAGTCCGCGATGTACTCCCGCACGTTCTTCGTGGCGATGCTGCTGGTCGCCTCACTGGCGCAGGCGCTCACCTACGGTCTCGGCGGCTGGCTCGCGGTGACCGGCGGCGTCAGCGCCGGCACCGTGGTGACGCTCGCGCTGCTGCTCACCCGCCTCTACGGCCCGCTCACCGCGCTCTCCAACGTCCGGGTGGACGTGATGAGCGCGCTGGTCTCCTTCGACCGGGTCTTCGAGGTGCTCGACCTCAAGCCGGGCATCGTGGAGAAGCCCGACGCGGTGCCGGTGCCCCGGGGCGCCGGCCGGGTCGACTTCCGCGACGTGCGTTTCCGCTACCCGAGCGCCGCCGAGATCTCCCTCGCCTCGTTGGAGGAGGTCGCCACGCTCGACCGGACCGTCAACGAACCTGTGCTCAAGGGGGTCTCGTTCAGCGTCGAGCCGGGGCAGATGGTCGCGCTGGTCGGCCCGTCCGGGGCCGGCAAGTCGACGCTGTCGATGCTCATCTCCCGGATCTACGACGTCACCGACGGGCAGGTGCTCGTCGGCGGGGTGGACGTGCGCGACGCGACGCTCGCCTCGCTGCGGGACGAGATCGGTGTGGTCACACAGGATTCGCACCTGTTCCACGAGACGATCGCCGAGAACCTCCGCTACGCCAAGCCGGACGCCACCGACGACGAGATCTGGGCCGCACTGGCCGGGGCGCAGGTGGCCGACCTGGTCCGGGCGCTGCCCGACGGTCTGGACACCACTGTGGGGGAGCGCGGCTACCGGTTCTCCGGTGGTGAGAAGCAGCGCATCGCCATCGCGCGACTCCTGCTCAAGGCTCCGTCGATCGTGATCCTCGACGAGGCGACAGCCCACCTGGATTCGGAGAGCGAGGCGGCGGTGCAGCGGGCGCTGTCGGTGGCGCTGGCCGGGCGTACCGCACTGGTGATCGCGCACCGGCTCTCCACAGTGCGCGACGCCGATCAGATCCTGGTCCTCGATGGTGGGCGGATCGTCGAGCGGGGGCGGCACGAGGAGTTGGTCGCGGTCGGTGGGCTCTACGCCGAGCTCTACCGGACCCAGTTCGCGGTCGCCGACTCGCCCACCCCGTTCGTCGACGCGACCGGCGCCGAGCCGGTGGTCATGCCGCTGGGCACCTACCGCGCCGACGAGGTACTGCCACCCGCCGCCGCCAACTGACGGCTGCGCGGCGTTGACGGCTGCGCGGCGTTGACGGCTGCGCGGCGTTGACCCGCTGCGCGGCGTTGATCGACTCGGGTTCCTGGAAGTCGGGGTGTCCTGGTCACGGTGACAGCCCGACTTCCTGGAAACCGAGTCGATCAACGGTCGGATGGTCCGGCGGTTCGACGCTCCGACAGACCGGTCGCCGCCCGCAACTCGGCGAACGCCAGGCCCAGGGTGACCGGTGTGAAATGCGCGTTCAGGCCGCTCGGGTTGGGCAGCACCCACAGCCGGGCGCCGGCCAGCGACTCCGGCTGCGGCCCGAAGGTGGCCTTCGGCCGCTGAAAACCGATCCGGTACGCGGTCACCCCCACCACGGCCACCCAGCGCGGCCGGTACCGGGCCACCTTGTCGGTCAGGATCGCCGCGCCGTCGAGGAGTTCCTCGGTGCTCAGCTCGTCCGCGCGGGCGCTGGCCCGGGCGGCCATGTTGGTGATGCCGAGCCCGAGCGAGGGCAGCTCGCCCTGCTCGCTGGGGTGCAGTAGCCGAGGGGTGAACCCGCCCCGGTGCAGGGCGGGCCAGAACCGGTTGCCGGGTCGAGCGAAGTGCCAGCCCGTCGCCGCCGACCACAGGCCCGGGTTGATGCCGACGAAGAGCACCGCCAGCCCCGGCGCGAGGACGTCGGGAATGGTCCGACCAGCGGCTGCCGCCAGGTCCGCCCGGGTGGGCTTGGTCGTCTTGGCCGCTGCCAGCTCGGCCCGGGTGGGCTTGGTCGTCTTGGCCGCTGCCAGCTCGGCCCGGGTGGGCTCGGTCGTCTTGGCCGCTGCCAGCTCGGCCCGGGTGGGCTTGGCCGTCTTGGCCGCTGCCAGCTCGGCCCGGGTGGGCCGGGTCGTCTTGTCCGCCGCCGTCGGGTGACGATCGGCCTGGTCCCCGGGTCCCGGCCGTCCGGTGGGCCGGCCGTTGATCGACTCGGGTTCCTGGAAGTCGGGGTGTCCTGGTCGCGTCGACCGCCCGGTTTCCTTTAAGCCGAGTCGATCAACCGCAGGGGAGTCGGGCTGGGCCGGCTCGGGCGGCGTCACCGCACGGGCCGGCTCGGGCGGCGTCACCGCACGGGCCGGCTCGGGCGGCGTCACCGCACGGGAAGGCCGGGCCCCGTCGGCGGTCACAGCCCGCGTAGCGCGCCGCCGTCGACCGGCAGGGTGAGCCCGGTCAGGTAGCTCGCGGCGGGGGAGAGCACGAACGCGGCCACCCGACCGAACTCGGCCGGGTCGCCGACGCGGCGCAGTGGAATGCTGGCCTCCGCCTCGGCGCGGGCCCGCTCCGGGTCGCCGGTCGCTCCGAACAACTCCCGGTTGCGATCGGTCATGATGCGGCCGGGCAACAGGCCGACCACCCGGACCCCACGCGGGCCGTAGTCGTCGGCGATGTCCTTGGCCGCGCCGACCAGGCCGGGCCGCAGACCGTTGGAGATGCCCAGGCCGGGCACCGGGCCACGGGCCGAGGTGGAGAGCACCAGCCCGATCGCGCCGCCCTCGGGCAGGGCACCGGCGACCGTGCGTACGGCGCGGATGGTGCCCAGGAAGACGGTCTCGAAGGAGAGCCGCCACTGCTCGTCGGTGACCGCTGCGGCGTTGCCCGGCGGTGGCCCACCGACCGAGATCAGCGCGCCGTCGAGTCGGCCGAAGTGCTCCTGAGCGGCGGCGACGAGCTGCCCCGGGGTCTCCGGGTCGGCCAGGTCGGCGGTCAGCCCGACGGCGTGCTCCGGGCCACCCAACCGCTCTGCGGCGGCGGCCACTGCGGCCGGGTCCCGGGCCGAGAGCACCACCCGCGCACCGTCGGCGACCAGGCACTGCGCGGTCGCGTAACCCAGGCCGCGGGACGCGCCGGTGAGGACGTACACACGGTCGGTCAGTCCGAGATCCATAACTCCGATCCTGCCGCATCCGGTACCCCGTCGCCAGCACGGGTGGGCACCCGTGGGGCGGGGCGCAGCAGGCGTACCCGGCCGGCGATCTGCACCGCGACGGCGCCGCCGGCGCGGCCCACCGCCGGCGCCCGGCGCGGACGTGGCGCCCGGTGCCCGTCGTAGCGCAGGCGTGCCTCCCGGACGGCCAACTCCTCGGCGGCCGCCGGGGCGAGCGCGTGCTGGTCGCGCAGCGCCCGGGCCAGGTCCCAACCATCGCGCAGCGATCCGGCGGTGGGTCGCCGGGCGGCCCAGTCGGCGAAGGTGGTCGACCATCTGGCGCCGAGACCGGCGGCGAGCAGTGGCCAGTGCCGGGCCACCTCGCCGGCCCGCTTGCGCAGCAGTGCCGCGCGGGTGGCGGCCAGCGGGCCCGGCGCGAACCCCGCCGGTGGCGCGCCCCCGGCGACCAGCGCCGCGACCAGTTCGGCCTGTCGCTCGGCGAGCCCGGCGCGGGGCGTCGGCACGGGGTCGCCGTCGGGTGCACCGGTCATGTGACGGCCGGGAAGCCCGCGGCGGCGGCCAGGGCGTCCAGTTCGGTGCGGAGTTCGGCGGCCGGCGGGTAGTGGCCGTCGCGTTCCAGCAGCAGCGCCGGTGGTCGCCGCCGGGCACAGAGCGCGCCGACCAGCTCCAGCACCGCCGACGGCACCGGGTCGGTGTGGGTGTCGTGGTAGAAACCGCCGTGCTCCGCACCGCCGGCCACGTGGGCGTACGCGATCCGATCCAGCGGCAGACGGTCCAGCAACGCCAGCGGATCGGTGCCCCGGTTGCGGGCGTTGGCGTGCACGTTGGCCACGTCCAGCAGCAGCAACGCCCCGGTCCGGTCGAGGATCTCGGTGAGGAAGTCCGCCTCGTCCAGCTCGTCGTCGGGCCAGTCGAGCAACGCGGCGATCGGTTCCAGCGCGATCGGCACCGGAAGCTCGGCCTGTGCCCGTGCCACGTTGGCGCAGACCGCGTCGACGGCTTCACGGCTGCGCGGCAGCGGCAGCAGGTGGCCGGCCTCCAAGCCGCCGGCCCGGACGAACGCGATGTGCTCGCTGACCAGCGGGGCGTCCAGGCGTTGCGCCACAGCGGCCAGGTGGG
Source organism: Micromonospora sp. NPDC005171 (assembly GCF_040608575.1). NCBI lineage: Bacteria > Bacillati > Actinomycetota > Actinomycetes > Micromonosporales > Micromonosporaceae > Micromonospora > Micromonospora sp. NPDC005171. Next base: position 13,001 of record NZ_JBEXIM010000053.1, read on the forward strand.
CGACCCGGGCCGGGTCGACCGGCTCGGCGCCGCCGAGGGAGAGCCGCACCCCGTGCGGTACGACGGTCACCGCGCGTTCCCGCAGCTGGGTCAGGCCGGGCGGGAGCGGCCCGGAGACGGGCACCCCCTCGGCCACCACCTCGACGAAGCGCAGGCCGGGCAGCTCGGCCACGAAGCCGGCGATCTCCGGGCGCCAGCCGATGCCGATCCCGGACGGGCCGGTCATCCGCCGCACCCCCCGCCCCCGCACCCGCCGCCTCCACCGCCGCCGCAGGAGCTGCCGCCGTCCCCACCGGAGCTGTCCCCGCCGCCGGAGGACCCGTCGGAGCCTCCCGTCCAGCCGCTGCCGGAGGCGGCCTGGCGTTGAATCTCGGCCTGCTCGGCGAAGCCCGGGTCGAGGGCCCAGAGCGTGGCGGTGCCGTACAGGGCCACGCCCATCGCCGCGCCAGCCGCTCCGTAGGTGGCGTAGGCGGGCGCGGAGGCCGGCGCGAGGTGGGTGTGCTCGCGGCGGGCGCCACGGAGCGCGGCTCGACCGGCCCGGGTGAGCACGGGGGCCCGGCGCAGCACCAACGTGATGATCAGCAGCGGAACCAGGGTCAGCAGCAGGTAACCGACCGGGCGACCGTTGAACAGGCCGGAGAACAGCCGGAGCACGCCGAGGCCCAGCAGGGCGGCCAGGATCCCGGTCCAGAGGCGGGCACGCCGGCGCTGCGCGTCGTCGGTCAGCAGCCCGCGCTGCTCCAGGCCGTACCGGATCTGGTGCAGCGCGACGCGCACGCGCTCGTCCTGCGGCAGATCCCGGACCCGCGCGTGCCGGTGGGCGGCCCAGTGGATGGCCTGCTCCAGCGGGGTGAGACCGGACGGTGCGGGACCGCTGGTGGCCAATCGGCGGTCCGGTCGCACGCCGACCGCACCGCTGCCGCGCAGCCCGCCGAGCGCGGCGTGCACGGCGAGTTGCGGGCCACCATTGAGGTACGCCACCTGCTGCGGCCCGAGCGGCTCGGCGGTCAGGACGGTCCCGGTACCGGCCGCGAGGCGGATCCGGTGGTACACCGCGAAGGCCAGCACCACCGCGGCCGCCAGGAGGTAGTAGCGGAGGAAGGTCGGGCCGGAGATGCCCCAGGTGTCGCCGGACGCGGCGTGGACGATCATCGACTGCTCCTGTCACCGGAGGGATCGGCGGCCCCATTGTGGAGCAGCCTCGCCACGGTCGGCCGACCGGTGCCCGAGCGGTCAGTGGCGGCGGACCGCCTCCTCCACGAGGTCGAGCACCGGGCCCAGGTCACCGGCCGGTCGGCCCATGGCCAGGTGCAGCACCAAGCCGTCGTAGGCCAACTCCAGGAACTGGGCCAGCACGTCGATGGGTACGTCCTCGCGCAGCACCCCGGCGTCGCGCTGGCGGGCCAGCCGGTCCCGGGTCGCCTCCGCGATCGCGGCGGACCGCTCCGCCCACCGTTTGGCGAACGCCGGGTCGGTGCGCAGCCGCCGGGAGACCTCCAGTTGACTGCCCAGCCAGCCGGTGGTGTCCGGGGAGACGGCGCGGGCGAGCAGGTCGCGCATCACCTGCACCAGACCGTTGCGGGCCACCGTCTCGACCATGGCCGCGGCGTCGTCCTCGGCGACGGTCAGGAAGAGCGAGTCCTTGTCGCGGAAGTGGTGGAAGATCGCGCCACGGGACAGGCCGGTGGCCTCCTCGAGGCGGCGTACGGTCGCCCCCTCGTAGCCGAGCCGGGCGAAACACGCCCGGGCCGCGGCGAGGATCTCCTGCCGGCGAGCGTCGAGCTGGTCCTGGCTTACTCTGGGCACACGTCGATCGTCGCAGGTCACCCCGAGGCGTGCAAACCGTACGTACGGCTTGGGATGTCACGGATTACCATCGCCCGGTGACCCAGCCCCGCACCCTGCCCAGCTCACCGCTGACCGTGGCCACCGTCCAGGCCACCCCCACGCCGGGCGACGTCGCCGGCAACGCGGTAATGGCCGCCGACCTGGTCCGCCGAGCCGGCGAGCGGGGCGCCCGGGTGGCCGTCCTGCCGGAGCTGTTCCTCTGCGCGTACCACCCGCCGGTCCTCGCCGCCGACCCGGCCGGCACGGACGTCGCGGCCGATCCGGCCGGGATGGTCGGGGATCCCCGGCTCGACCCGCTGCGCGCCGCGGCGCGCGAGGCCGGCGTCACCGCGCTGGTCGGCGCGGCCGTCCGGCACCCGGACGGCCGGCGGACCATCGCGGCGCTGGTGGTCGACCAGACCGGCGAGGTGCGGGTCGGGTACGACAAGCAGCAGTTGTGGGGCGACGAACGGGAGCTGTTCACCCCCGGCGATCGGGGTGCCACGCTGCTCGTCGACGACTGGCGACTCGGGCTGGGCATCTGCTACGACGGTTGTTTTCCCGAGCACGGCCGGGCCGCCGCCCTCGACGGCGCACACGCCTACCTGTGCCCCAGCGGATACCTGGCCGGCTCCGAGCACCGCCGGGATCTCTACTACCCGGCGCGTGCCCTGGACAACACCATGTTCGTGGTTTTCGCCAACGCGGTCGGCGGCGTCGACCCGTGGCGGTTCAACGGTGGCGCGGCCATCTACGACCCCGAGGGGCGGGTGCTGGTTCGCGGGGCGGACGACGGGGCGGCGGTGCTCGTGGCGACGCTGGATCCCGCCGTGCTCGCGGCCACCCGGGCGGCCCACTCGATGCTCGTCGATCGGCTGTCGGACCAGGGCGGCCCGCGGCTGTCGATGCCTGGCTGAGCCCTTCGCCAGCTCGATACCCGCCGCATCTGTTGGCGGACACGTCGGTCCCGTAGGGTGCGCGAGTGCCACTGCTCCTGCTGGACCTGGACAACACCCTGCTGGATCGGGCCGGGCCGTTCCGCCGCTGGGGTGAGCGCTTCCTGGACAGCATCGGCGCGCCCCACACCGACATCGACTGGTTGGTCTCGATCGACGCCGACGGGCTCACCGATCGCTGGGACCTCGCCGACGCCATCCGGGACCGTTACGAGCTGCGCATTCCCTCGATCGACCTGGTCGAGGAGCTACACGACGGGGTGGTGGCGCAGACCCGGCTCGATCCGCTGACCGCCTGCGCGTTGCGGATCGCCGACGACGCCGGCTGGGTGCCGGTGGTGGTCTGCAACGGCACCGTACGCGTCGAGGACGCCAAGATTCGCCAGACCGGGCTGGACCAGTACGTCGCGGACTGGGTGATCTCCGAAGAGGCCGGCGTCAGCAAGCCCAACCCGAGAATCTTCGCGCTCGCCGCCCAGCGGGTCCGGATGCCGCTGCGGGGGGCGTGGGTGATCGGTGACAGCCCGGAGGCGGACATCGGTGGCGCCGCCGCCGTCGGGCTGCCCAGTGTCTGGCTGCACCGGGGGCGCACCTGGTCCGACGTCCGGTTCGCGCCGAGCCGCACCGTGGACGGGTTGATCGCCGCGGTCGCCACCGTCCTGGCCCGCTGAGGGCTCCCGCGCTGGCTGTCGCCCCCAAGGGGGCGGCGTGGTAATTCGGTTGACCTGCCGCCGTGGTGGTACCAGCATTGTCCGCGCATGGTGCATCCCGGGCGTGTGCCCGGTCGAGGAGAGGGGGTCGGTCATGGCCGTCTTCGCAGGTCGCTTCCAGCTGCCGATCTCAGCCTCGACCAAGGGAACCTCACCACAGTGCGCGATCATGAACTTCCGGCGCTGGAGCGCCGGAGCCGCGGCAAGAGCCGCTTCGACGACGACGAACCGCAGTTTCTGAAGCGCGGGCGGCCCACCGAGCCGCTCGCAGACCCGGACAGCGAGCCCGACCCGGACACCGGCGAGCGCTGGTCGTCCTGGGACGACGCCGTGCACGGGCCACAGCCGCACCCGGCCTGGCTGGTCACCGAACTGGCCGCCAAGGACACCGAGTTGGGTGTGCTGAAGACCGGCAAGGAGGCGGACGTCCACCTGGTCCGTCGGGCGGTGCCCGACACCGACCGGTCCTGCCTGCTCGCTGTGAAACGCTACCGCGATCCCGAGCACCGGTTGTTCCACCGCGATGCCGGCTACCTGGAGGGCCGTCGGGTGCGCCGGTCCCGGGAGAACCGGGCGATGGCCGGCCGGACGGCGTTCGGCCGGCAGATGATCGCCGGGCAGTGGGCCGCGGCCGAGTTCGCCGCGCTGAGCCGGCTCTGGGAGATCGGCGCCGGGCACGACCGGATCGCCGTGCCGTATCCGGTGCAGTTGCGGGGCACCGAGCTGATGTTGGAGTTCGTCGGTGACGCCGCGTCGGGCGAGGCTGCGCCCCGACTGGCCCAGCTGCGACCCGACCCGACCGAGCTGCGTGACCTCTGGGCCCAGCTGGTGGAGGCGCTGCGCGTGCTGGCTCGGGCCGGCTACGCGCACGGCGACCTGTCGCCGTACAACCTGCTCGTGCACCAGGGGCGGCTGGTCGTCATCGACCTGCCGCAGGTGGTCGACGTGGTGGCGAACCCACAGGGGCCGGAGTTCCTGGCCCGCGACGTGCGGGTGGTCGGCACCTGGTTCGCGGCCCGGGGTCTCCCCGCCGAGCAGGTCGACCCCGGCATGTTGACCGGAGAGTTGTTGCGCGAGGCGGGCGTCCGCTGATCGGAGCGGGTCGGGCGGCGTGGCCGCCCGACCCGCCACGCCGGCTACTGCAGGTACCGCTCCACCTCGGGCTTGGGGCGTTCGCCCTGGGCGTCCGGGTCGCCGTGGGTCTCCCGGGCGGCCCGTCGGCGGCGTAGCAGGTCCCAGCACTGGTCGAGGGACTCCTCCAGGGCACGCAGTCGCTCGCTGGCTTCGCCCTCGGTGCCCGACTCGTGGGCCTGGGCGTCGGCACGCAGCTTGTGTTCCTCGTCGACCAGCTCGGAGATCCGGTTCAGGATGGTCTTGTCGTCCATGCCACAGAGCCTGGCACAGGGTGCCGGGCATCGCCCGGATTCGGGGGTACCGGTGCGTCCCCGGTCACGGCCCCGCACCGGCCAGCCCGGCGTCGCCCGGCTGGCGCCGATGCCGCAGCCAGGCGGGCGGCACCCGGCCGTCTTGCCCGGTCGGTTGCTCGGCCCGGTGCCGCGGTTGAGTATCCATTCAGGATTTGAGCAGAGCAGAACATCGATGGCTGTACCTCTCCGTAGATGGAAATTGCACTTTCCGCAAGTCTGGAGGTGCCCCTCGTTTGGTGAGATGCTTCCGTCGGCCCAGAAGGTGAAAGTTTCATCAACCCGCCCGACCGAAGTGGACAGCTACGGTCGCCGGGACGACGAGGAGACGTGGTTTGATGTCGCAGGTGTCCGAGGCGCGCCCCGCCACCGTCAGCACCGAGCCCCGGACGATCCCGTTACGACGCGCCCTGCCCGCGCTGGTCCGCGATCCGCTGGGCGCACTCGTCGACTTCGCGCAGGACGCCGGCGGTGACGTCGTCCGGCTCAACCTCGGCTCGTTCCGCCCCTATCTGGTCAGCCATCCTGAGCACCTGCAACGCGTGCTGCGGGACAACGTTGCCAACTACACCCGGGACGGCGACGGGTTGCTCTGGCGACCCGTTCGTCGGATCGTCGGTGACGCCATCCTGGTCGCCGAGGGTGAGGTCTGGGAGTCCAGCCGAGGCGCGCTGCAACCGTTGTTCACCGCCAAGCGGGCCGAGACGCTCGTCGACAAGATGGCCGAGGCGATCAACGAGGCAGTCGACGAGTGGCTCGAACCGGCCAGCGCCGGACGCCCGATCGACGGCGGCGCCGAGCTGACCCGGATCGTCCTGCGTACCACCATGCGGGTGCTCTTCGCCGACCGGATCTCAGTCCCCGATGCCCTGCGGATCAGCGCCGCGTTGGACACCGTCACCACCGCGATGCTCCCCCGACTGCTGATGCCCGCCGTGCCGTACGCGGTGCCGATGCCCGGCGACCGGCCCTTCCGCGAGGCGGTGCGCACCATCGACGAGGTGGTGCTGCCGATCATCCGGGAGGCCCGGGCGCATCCCACCGACGGCGAAGACATCATCTCCACCCTCTGCCGGCCGCGCGCCGACGGCAGCGAACCCGACGAGTACGCGATCCGCGGCGACGTGGTCGCGATGTTCTCCACCGCCACCGAGACCACCATCGCCCTGCTCTCCTGGCTCTGGCCGGTGCTGGCGTCCCGCCCCGACGTGGCCGAGCGGATGACCGACGAGATCGAGCAGGTGGTCGGCGCCGAACGGGTCGGCCGTGAGCACCTGCCCCAGCTGCGCTACGGCCGGATGGTGCTCGACGAGATGCTGCGGCTCTACCCGGCCGGCTGGATGATCCCGCGCACCGCGGTCGCCGACGACGTGCTGGGCGGGGTACGGATCAAGGCCGGCGGCACCGTGCTGGTCAGCCCGTACGTGACCCAGCGGATGTCGACGTTCTGGGACGACCCGGCGCTCTTCGACCCGGAGCGGTTCGCGCCGGAGCTGCCCCGGCGGCGCTACCGCTACTCCTACTTCCCGTTCGGCGGAGGCCCGCACCAGTGCCTCGGGCAGTACCTGTTCCTGCTGGAGGCCCAGCTCATCGTCAGCACCGTGCTGAGCCGCTACCGCTTCCGGCTGCGCGAACCGGTGGACCTCACCCCTCGGATGGGCGCCTCGCTGCAACCCAAGCAGCGTTCCGAGCTCATCCTCACCCCGGTCGAGCGTCCGGCCGCATCGTGACGGAGACCCCGCGACCGGCGCGGGCCGCTCAGGACGCCGTCGCCGAGCAGGGCCGGGTGTGCGCACTCGCCGTGCGGGGCGTACGCGACCTGCAGGATGTCACCGCCGCCCACCCGGAGCTGTTCGACGCCGCGCCGTTCGACCCGGCGCTGCTCAGCTCGGTGGCCACCGCCATCGCCTTCACCGCGCCGTGGCACACCGCCGCGGAGCTGCGGATCACCACCCGTACCCTGCTCTGGGTCTTTGCGGCCGACTGGCAGGTCGACTACCTCGCGCGGTCCGTCGACGACGTCCGGGAGGTGGTCACCGACTGCCTCGCGGTGGCCGACGGTGCCGCCCCGCCGTCGGGGCGTCACCTCGCCCGGCTGCTGGCCGACCTGCGCGACGAACTGGCCACCGTGCCGGCGTTCGCCCGGCTGCGCCCGATCTGGCGCGACGAGTTGGCGCGGATGTTCGTCGCCGTGGCGCGGGAGTGGGACTGGAAGAACCTGCCGACCGACCCGACCACCGGGCGGCGCCTGCCGGACCTGGACCGCTACCTGGACAACGCCGACAACCTCGCCTGCTCCTTCGTCAACGTCACCCACTGGATCGCCACCGGCGACGAGAAGACCCTCGCCCAGTTGACCGACCTGCTGGACGCCGGACGCGGCGTGCAGCGGGTGCTGCGGCTGGTCAACGACCTCGCCACCCAGGGGCGCGACGCCGAGTGGGGTGACCTGAACGCCCTTTCGCTGGTCGACGACCCGGCGCAGGTGCACGACCGGTTGGCCGAGCTGACCGCCCGGTCGCGGGGGGACCTGGCCGCCCTCGCCGAACGGTGCCCCCGTCAGGCGGACTACCTCAACCGGCAGATTTCCTTCACCGGCGGCTTCTACCAATTGTCGGACTTCTGGGGGGAGCGTGATGAGTGACGGCGCCACGCGGGTGCTCGCCGATGCGGAGACCACCGGCGACCCGACCGCCGACGCGGCCCGCGAGCTGATCGCCGGCCTTGCCGTACGGCCGTGGGGGCAGGTGGCCGCGTCGGTGTACGAGACCGGGCGGCTGGTCACCGTCGCGCCCTGGCTGCCCGGGCACCACCAGCGGATCGCGTTCCTGCTGCGCGAGCAGCGCCCGGACGGCGCGTGGGGCCCACCCGAGGGGTACGCCCTGGTGCCCACGCTCAGCGCCACCGACGCTCTGCTCGCGGCGCTGGCCGACGGTCGGGCCGGGACGGAGCTGCTCGCCCCGGTGGCCCGTGGCCTCGACGTGCTCGTCGGCACACTGCTCCGCACTGACGCCCGGACGCTGCCGGACACCCCCGCGTTGGACCTCATCGTTCCGGCGCTGGTCGACACGATCAACGACCGGCTCGCCGGGCTGGAGCGGGCCACCGCCGACCGACTGCCCCGCCCGCCGTTGCCGCTGCCCGCCGGGCTCAACCGGGACCGGCTGCGCGCGGTGCGGTCCGCGGTGGCCGCCGGAGCGACGCTGCCACCGAAGCTGGCCCACTTCTACGAGATCCTGGACGCGGTACCCGCCGACGCCGGCCCCACGCTCACCGCGGTCGGCGCCTCACCTGCGGCGACCGCGGCCTGGCTGACAGCGGCCGGCCCGGCCGCCGGCCCCGCCGCGCACGACTTCCTGCTGGCGTTGATCCGTGACAACGGAGGCCCGGTGCCCTGCCCGGCACCGATCACCGTCTTCGAGCGAGCCTGGGTGCTGAGCGGCCTGCGCCGCGCTGGGATCACCATCAACCCGCCGGCCTCCGTGCTGGAGAGCCTGACCGCGGCCGCCGCCGGCCAGGGCGTCGCCACCGGCGAGGGACTGCCGACCGACGCCGACACCACGTCGGTCACGCTGGACGCGCTGGCCCGGCTCGGCCGAGGCGCCGACCCCGCCAGCCTGTGGGCGTACGAGACGGCGGATGGCTTCTGCACCTGGCCGGGCAGCGAGGACGGCTTCTCGGTCACCACCAACGCGCACGTGCTGGACGCGTTCGGCCAGCACGTGGCCGCCCACCCCGGCGCCGACGCCCGGTACCACCGGACGGTCGAGCGGCTCAGCGCCGTGCTGCCGGCCCACCAGCTCGCGGACGGCGCCTGGCAGGACCGGTGGCACGCGTCGCCGTACTACGCCACCGCCTGCTGCGTGCTGGCGCTGGCCGAGTTCGGGCGGGGTGCGGCCGCCGCCGAGGCGGTGGACCGGGCGGCCGGCTGGGTGCTGAACAGCCAGCGCGCGGACGGCTCGTGGGGGCGGTGGGACGGCACCGCCGAGGAGACCGCGTACGCCCTCCAGGTGCTGCTGACGGTGCCGACGACGGTGCCCCGGGTCGACGACGCTGTGGCCCGTGGGCACGCCTACCTGCACGAATCCGCCGCCCGGGAGCACCGTCCACTGTGGTACGGCAAGGAGCTGTACTGTCCGACAGTCATCGTTCGCGCTGCGGTGCTGGCCGCCTGCCGTCTCGTCGGCCTCCGCACCACCGAGGTCGACCGATCGGTGGTGGATTGCGGTTACCAGTCAACAAAAACAACAACTTGAGGGGTTGTGTGGACACTGCTAGCGTACGCAGAGCTCAGCCCCGGATGCCCCGCTGCGGTGGGACGTCGCCCCCTCTGATCACCCGTTGATGAGCTGAGTCAACGCCCGGCCTGGGACGGTTCAATGCGTTCTCGCGGTACGAGTATCCGCACCAAGGTTGTCGCCCTGCTGCTCTCCCTGGTCGCCCTCTGGATGTTCGCGGCCTGGGTGACCCTGCGGGACGGCTTCAACCTGCTCGGTGTCCAGTTGCTCAACAGCAAGGTCTACACGCCGAGTGAGCCGCTGTTGCAGGAGCTCCAGGTGGAGCGGCGGTTGACCCAGGCGTACCTGAGCAACCCCGACGCGGCGCAGCGGACGGCTCTTGAGGCCGAGCAGCGCAAGGCCGCGGAGCTGGCCGCCGACTTCGCCGACTCGGTGCGCAACTGGCAGGTCGACATCGCCGGCAGCTCCGCACTGGACACCCAGCTCGGCTCGACGATCGCCCAGATCAACGCGCTGGAGCAGACCCGCGCGGAGGTGCTGGACCGCAAGATCGACCGGATCGCCGCCGCCGAGGCGTACACCGGCGCGATCGAGTCGATCTTCCAGATCTACGACGTGACGGGCAGTCTGGACGACAAGCAGATCGCCGGCGAGGCCGCGGCCCTGATCCAGCTCAACCGCACAAAGGAGCTGATCTCCCAGGAGGACGCGCTGCTCAGCGGCCTCTTCGGCAACGGCCGGATGAGCGGCGCCGAGTACGCCCGCTACGTCGCGCTGGTCGGCTCGGAGCGGTTCCTCGGTGAGGAGACCCGGGTCCGCCTCGCCGACGCCGACCAGCGCCGCTACCAGCAGCTCGTCGAGGGTGAGGCGTTCACCCGACTGCGCGCCGTGCAGGACAGCATCATCCGTGAGGGCCGGCCGTCAACCCAGCTGCCGATCGGCGCCGAGCAGTGGCGCGGCACGGTCGAGCCGGCGCTGACCGAGGTGAACGACGCCGTCACCGCCGGCGGCGAGGGCATCGTGGATCGCGCCACCGGCGTGGCCGTGATGGTCGTCGTCCGACTGGTGCTCGCCACCGGTCTGGGCCTGCTCGCCGTCATCGCCTCCGTCGTGATCTCGATCACCACCGCGCGCAACCTGCTGCGCCAGCTGGACCGGCTGCGGGAGGCCGCCTGGCAGCTCGCCGACGAGCGGCTGCCCCGGGTGGTGGAGCGGCTCGGGCACGGCGAGGAGGTCGACGTGGCCACCGAGGCGCCCCCGCTGGAGTTCGGCACGGACGAGATCGGCCAGGTCGGCAAGGCGTTCAACGCCGTCCAGGAGACCGCCCTGCGCACCGCCGTCGAGCAGGCCGACCTGCGTCGCAACGTCCGCGAGGTCTTCCTGAGCCTGGCCCGACGCACGCAGGCGCTCGTCCACCGTCAGCTCACCCTGCTCGACGCCATGGAGCGCCGCGAACACGACGCGGAGGAGCTGGAGGACCTGTTCCGGGTCGACCACCTGGCCACCCGGATGCGGCGGAACGCGGAAAACCTGATCGTGCTCTCCGGCTCCACCCCCGGTCGGGCCTGGCGGCGCAACGTCCCGATGGTCGACGTGGTGCGCGGCGCGGTGGCCGAGGTGGAGGACTACACCCGGGTCAACGTGCTGCCGCTCGGGCCGGTCTCGCTCGCCGGCCGCGCGGTCGGCGACATCATCCACCTGCTCGCCGAGCTGATCGAGAACGGCCTGTCGTTCTCCCCGCCACACACCACCGTCGAGGTCCGCGGCCAGTTGGTCTCCAACGGGTTCGCCATCGAGATCGAGGACCGCGGCCTCGGCATGAGCGAGGAGGATCTGGCCGCGGCGAACCACCGGATCGTGGACCAGTCCGAGCTGAACCTCGCCAACGCCGCCCGCCTCGGGCTCTACGTGGTGAGCCGGCTGACCGAACGGCACGGCGTGCGGGTCCGGCTCAAGGAGTCCGCGTACGGCGGCACCACCGCCGTCGTGCTGATCCCGCTGGAGCTGGTCACCGAGGCCGGCGCCTCCCCGGAGGACTCGGGATCGTTCCGGACCGGTTCGGCCATCCCGATGCCGTCGGCGCCCGCCACGGACAGCAGCCGTCCGGCGTCTCTCGCGCCGGTCGCGCTCGCCGCACCGACGATCACCGCGCCGGACGTACCGGCGACGTCGGCGGTGCCGATGCCGGCCGACACCACCAACCCGGCGTCGGACGAGGAGGGCGAGGCGGGCACCGTTCTCCCCACCCGACAGCGGACCACCCCGGCAACCGGCACCCCCGACCTGCCCACCCGCGCCCGGCGCGGCCCGAGCCAGCCAGCCCTGGAAGCCCCGACCGTGCCCACCGGCCTGCCCGCCGTCGACCGCACCCGCCCGGAGGCCCGCGACGCAGAGCCGGTCGCGGCCGGCGACGGTGGTCCGATGCCCGCCCGCGCCGAGGTGTCGCGGACCGACTCCGGACTGCCCGTCCGGGTCCGGCAGGCGAACATCGTTCCCGAGTTGCGAGACGACCCGGCGATGTCCGAGACCGACGACGAGGATGTGGTGCGCCCACCGGAGCAGGTTCGCCGGATGATGAGCTCCTACCAGACCGGCACCCGGCGTGGGCGGACGGACGCGGCGCGGCTGCTCGGCGGCGCCTCCGGCGCCCCGGCGGCGACACCGACCGAGCCGATCGACGAGGATCCACAAGCGACCTGACCGAGCACCGACGACGCGGGTTTCCGCGCGGTGTGACGGCCAAGCCCCAGACGAACACGGCGCACAGCCGGGCGAGAAGAGGACGACGAAGTGACCCAGAAGACGGCTTCGAGCGCCGACCTGACGTGGTTGCTGGATGACCTGGTGGGCCGGGTGAAGCAGGCCGAACACGCGGTCGCGCTCTCCACCGACGGCCTCTTGATGGCCTCCTCCCAGGGGTTGAGCCGGGACGACGGCGAGCACCTCGCAGCGATGGCGGCCGGCATCCAGAGCCTCGCCCGAGGCGCTGGCAAGCGTTTCGGTGGCGGGCAGGTGCAGCAGACCATCATCGAGATGCAGTCGTCGTTCCTGTTCGTCACCGCGGCCGGCCGCAACGCCTGCCTGGCGGTGCTGGCCACCGAGGACGCCGACGTCGGCCTGATCGCCTACGAGATGGCGATGCTGGTCACCCGCGTTGGCAAATACGTCGCGTCGCCGTCGCGCGGCACCGATCAGCAGGTCGGCGAGAGGTAGCGGCGATGACGGTCCAGGGGGAGTCCGCAGACCATCAGTGGGTGGATGACCACGCGGGTCCGGTGGTGCGGCCGTACGCGATGACGCGCGGTCGGGCCCGCCCGGTCACCGGCACCTTCGACCTGATCTCCCTGGTCACGGCGACCCGAGCCGAGGTCACGCCCGAGGTCGGTCTCGGTCCTGAGCATTTGGCGATCGTCGGGCTGTGCCAACGCATACAGTCCGTCGCCGAGATCGCCGCCCATCTCGACCTGCCGGTGGGCACCATCCGGGTGCTTCTCGGTGATCTGGCAGCCCGCAGCCTGGTGCAGGTCCGCGAGCCGCAGACCACGGCCGGTCTTCCCGACAACAGCATCTTCGAGGCGGTAATCAATGGACTACGGGCACTCTGACCGGCCGGCGGGAGCGACGCCACTGCCCACCGCGATCAAGATCCTGGTCGCGGGCGGCTTCGGCGTGGGCAAGACGACAATGGTTGGCGCGGTCAGCGAAACCCGGCCGTTGCGCACCGAGGAGGTGCTGACGGAGTCGGGCGTCGGCATCGACGACCTGTCCGGGGTGGAGGGCAAGACCACCACCACCGTGGCCATGGATTTCGGTCGGATCACCATCAGCGACGACCTGGTGCTGTACCTGTTCGGTACGCCGGGGCAGGACCGGTTCTGGTTCGTCTGGGACGAGTTGGCGTTGGGCGCGATCGGCGCTGTGGTGCTGGCCGACACCCGTCGTCTCGCCGACTGCTTCCCCTCGATCGACTACTTCGAGGGTCGGGGCACGCCCTTCGTGGTGGCGGTGAACTGCTTCCAGGGCGCTCGGACGTACCGGCTGGACGAGGTGCAGGCCGCGTTGAACCTGGACCCGGGTGTGCCGGTGCTGCTCTGCGACGCCCGGCAGCGTGAGTCCAGCAAGGAGGTGCTCGTCACGCTGATGGAGCACGCCATGAAGACCCGCGAGGCCCGCCGCCGCGCCGCCAGCGGAGACTGACCAAGGTTTTTTCGGGGAGGGTGTCCGGAACGCTGTCGGCCGATCGTCATGCTGGTGATACCCCGAGAGACCAGGGAGCGACCAGATGAAGTACATGATGTTCGTTTGCAGCGACACCGAGCCGGATACCGACCCCACCGAGCTGCCCGACATCGACAAGTGGGGTGGCGGAGAACGACTCTCGTGGCCGCCGCCTGACCGGCGATGCGCTGGCACCGACCAGCGCGGCCACCACCGTCCGTGTTCGCGGCGGTGAACTGCTCGTCTCCGAGGGGCCGTTCGCCGAGACCGCCGAGGTGATCGTGGGCTTCGACCTGCTCGACTGCGCCGACCTGGACGAGGCGATCGAGGTGGCCCGCACGCACCCGATGGCCCGCCACGGGCGACTGGAACTGCGCCCGTTCGCGGGCCTGTCCGACTGAGGGAGATGTCCACGTCGCAGCGCCGGCCGGTGCGCACCCAGGCGCCGGCCGGCGCGGCGGAGGCCGTCGCGGCCGCCGGCGTCGAGGCGTACCCCCGGATCGTCGCGACCCTGATCCGGGTGACCGGGGACTGGGCGTTGGCCGAGGACTGCGCCCAGGAGTCGTTGACCGTCGCCCTGGAACGGTGGCCCGCCGACGGTGTGCCGGCCAACCCGGGCGGTTGGCTCATGACGGTGGCGCGCAACCGGGCGATCGACGTGCTGCGCCGGGCCACCGTGGAGCGGCGCAAGCTGCACGACCTGGCGTTGCTCACGCCCAACGACGCGCAGCCCGAGCCCGAGGTCGGCCAGGACGTGGTGGACGACCGGCTGCGGCTCATCTTCACCTGCTGCCATCCGGCGCTCGCCATCGACGCCAGGGTGGCGCTGACGCTGCGAACGGTCTGCGGCGTGCCGACCGCTGACATCGCCCGCCTCCTGCTGGTCAGCGAGTCGACGATGACCCGACGGCTGACCCGGGCCCGCACCCGCATCGCCCAGGCCGGCATCCCGTACCGGGTGCCGAGCGGGCCGGCGTTGACCGAGCGGCTTCCCGGCGTCCTCGCCGTGCTGTACCTGCTGTTCACCAGGGGCTACGTCGCCGGCGGCGAACCGGCCTTCGCCGACGAGGCGGTCCGGCTGGCCCGGCTGCTCGACCGGCTGATGCCCGAGCAGTCCGAGGTCGCCGCGATGCTGGCGCTGTTTCTGTTCCAACACTCCCGTCGGGATGCCCGCCGCGACGCGGCCGGCACCCTGCTCACCCTGGAGCGGCAGGACCGCGGCCGGTGGGACCGCGCCGCCATCGCCGAGGGCCTGGCCGCGCTCCATCGGGTACGCCACGACGGGCCCTACGCGTGGCAGGCCCGGATCGCCGCCTGCCACGCCACCGCCGCCTCGGCCGACGACACCGACTGGCAAACCATCGCGCGGGCCTACGACGCGCTAGCCGACCTCCGCCGCTCGCCGGTGATCGCGCTCACCCGCGCGGTCGCGCACGGCTACGCGTACGGGCCGGCCGTCGGGTTGGTCCTGCTCGACGCGGCGCGAGCCGGGGGTGCGCTGGACGGCTACCCGCTCGCCGTGGCGGTGGAGGCCGACCTGGTGGCCCGGCAGGGTGACCGGCCACGCGGCCGGACTGTTCCGGGAGGCGGCGGCAGCGGTCGCCTCGGCCGCCGAGCGCCGTGCGCTGCTCGACCGGGCTGACGACCTCGCCCGGTAGGACAGCGGGGTCAGCCGCGTCTGGCCAGCACCAGGAATCGGGTCCAGGCCGCCGGGTCGAAGGCGAGCGCCGGACCGGCCGGGTCCTTGGAGTCGCGTACGCCGATGACGCCGGCGAGGTTGTCGGCGACCTCGACGCAGTCGCCGCCGTTGTTGCCACTCCTGCTGCTCTTGCGCCACCGAGCGCCGGTCAGATCCATGATGCTGCCGCTTCTCTGATGAGATTGAGGGACTGCGCACGCGACAGGGCCCCGTCGCGGATACGTTCCCACCGTCGATCCAGCGTAGCAACGTCGGCAGCCTTGTCGATGAGCTGCGCTTGCGCCTGGCTGTCGACGTGCGCGACCCGCGCCCCGTCCGGCATCTCAGCGATGGTGAACGGCTTACCGAGGCCCGGATACATGCCGACGTCGGCGGGCACGACGAAGAGCGACACGTTCGACAGCGCGGCCTGCTCGGCCAGGCGCTCGCACTGCTCCCGCATCATGGCCCGGTCGCCGTCGAGGGTGCGCCGGAGGACTCCCTCGTCGAGGACCGCGACGAGCAGCGGCGGACGTTCCCGTCGCAGGACGGCCTGCCGGCTCAGCCGTGCCTCGGCGAGATTGTCGGCCTCGGCCGGTGTCAGCGCCTCACCGACCAGCGTCGCCAGCGCGTACGCCTTTGTCTGAAGCAGCCCCGGTATCCACGCGAGCTGAAACGACCGCAGCGACAGCGCTTCGCGCTCGATCTCGGCCCAGGGCCGGAACCAGGCCGGCGCTCGACGCTTCAACGCGTCCGGCCAAAGCTCGTCGACGTTCCGACCGAGCAACTCGGCGACCTGGGCCCGATGACGCGTCTGGGGAATCCGTCCCCTGCTCGCCCACTTCGCCGCCGTCTTCGGATCGACGCCGATCTGCGCAGCAAGAGTGTCCGCTGTGTAGCCTCTCTCGACCATCGCAGCCTGTACGGCTCGGTTCATCTCCAGGCCCTCCAGAACGTTCCAGACGTCGGAAGACAATACCTCTACGCGGTGTGATTGCTTGGCAACCCTCGGCAGGGTGCTGTGTAGACAGCATCGCGGAGGGAGCACAAAATGCCCGAGGACAGGCCCGGTAACCGCCCAGATCAGCCCGGCAACCGACCGGCCCGGCCCGCCTCGCCCCGGGCGACCACCAGCCGCCCAACCGGGCCACCGCACCCCCCGTACCGCGGCCCGGGTCGCGCGCCGAACGTCGTACCCGAATCACGCTGGCGGTCCCGGTGCGGCCCGCCGGTCGCGCACACCGCCGACGGCCCGCTGTGGACGTGCGACGCCTGCGGGCGGGACTGGCCCTGCCCGGCGCTCCGAGCGACCCCGACGGATGCCGCCCGTCGCGCGACCCTGATCCCCGAGTTCTCGCGGATCACCCGCCGGGCGATCCGCGACCTGCGCGGCCAGCCGGGCGGACCCGACCCGGTCGCCATCGTCCGCCGTTTCCTGTGGTTCCTGCCCCTCACCGACGAGGAGGCCCGCGCGGTCGCGCTGCGGCTGCGCGGAGCACCCATCGCGCCGGACGCCGGACCCTGATCGACCGGGCCGACGACCCTATCCGCGAGCGATGAAAGTCACGCCACCAGGATCGGTAGGTCGTACTTCTGGATGCGGTCGTCCCGGGTGACCAGGGTCAGCCCTTCGTGTAGGGCCTGCGCGACCAGCATCCGGTCGAAGGGATCCCGATGGATCAACGGCAGCCGACCAGCCGCGATGGCGTGATCGTGGAGGACCGGAAGTTCCCGCAGTTCGGCGTCACGAATCCGTTCGGCGAGGTCGGCAGGACCGGGTAACTTGCCCAGCGACTGTTTGATCGCAACCTCCCACAGCGTGACCGGGCTCAGGTACACATCGGGTTCGGTGTCGATGCGGTCCTTGATGTCCGTGGCGAGGATCGGGTCGTCGGTCAGCCACCAGAGCACCACGTGCGTGTCGAGTAAGAGCCTCATCCGGGAAGCCCGAAGTCGCGAGCAACCTCGTCGTTGACCTCGTCGGAATCCCAGTCACCGGTGAGATCCAGCGCACCACGTAGAGACCCGCGACCGGTGCGTGTTGTACGACGAAGAGGAATGACCTTGGCGACCGGGTTGCCAGCCCGGCTGATCACGATCTCCTCGCCGTGCTCTACCCGTTCGATGATGCGTGACAGGTTCGTCTTCGCATCATGGATGTTGAACTGCGCCGCAGCTTCACCGGCCATCGTGGCACCTCCTTAGCTAAGAGGTTAGCCCGGCACGGGGAACGACGCAGGCTCCCTCCCGCCGAGGGCGGGAAGGAGCCTGGTGACGTTGGTACGTCAGTTGGCGATCATGCGGCGCAGCACGTACTGCAGGATGCCGCCGTGCCGGTAGTAGTCCGCCTCACCGGGGGTGTCGATCCGCACCACGGCGTCGAACTCCACGCCGGTGTCGGTGCTGACCTGCACGGTACGCGGGGTCTCACCGTCGTTCAGGGCGGTCACCCCGGTGATGGTGAACGTCTCGGTGCCGGTCAGGCCGAGCGACTCGGCGGTGACGTCCACCGGGAACTGCAACGGCAGCACGCCCATCCCGATCAGGTTGGAGCGGTGGATCCGCTCGTACGACTCGGCGATGACCGCCCGGACGCCCAGCAGCATGGTGCCCTTGGCCGCCCAGTCCCGCGACGAACCCGAGCCGTACTCCTTGCCGGCCAGCACGACCAGCGGGATGCCTGCCTCCTGGTAGGCCACCGAGGCGTCGTAGATCGAGGTCTGCTCGCCGGTGAGGTGGTTGACGGTGAAGCCGCCCTCCACACCCGGGACCAGCTGGTTGCGCAGCCGGATGTTGGCGAAGGTGCCCCGGATCATCACCTCGTGGTTACCCCGGCGGGAACCGTACGAGTTGAACTCGTGGCGCGGCACGCCGTGCTCGGCGAGGTACGTGCCGGCAGGGGAGTCCGCCTTGATCGCGCCGGCCGGCGAGATGTGGTCGGTGGTCACCGAGTCACCCAGCTTGGCCAGCACCCGGGCAGCGGAGATGTCGACGACCGGGCTCGGCTCCTGCTGCATGCCCTCGAAGTACGGGGGCTTGCGCACGTAGGTGGAGTCGTTCTCCCAGGCGAACGTGTCGCCGGTCGGGGTCGGCAGCGACTGCCACCGCTCGTCACCGGCGAAGACATCGGCGTACGCGGCGCTGAAACCGGTGGCGCCGATCGCCTGGGCGATGACGTCCTGGATCTCGGCGCTGTTCGGCCAGATCTCGCGCAGATAGACCGGGTTGCCCTCGGAGTCCTCACCGATCGGCTCGTTGGCCAGGTCGATGTCCATCGTGCCGGCCAGGGCGTAGGCGACAACCAGGGGCGGCGACGCCAGGTAGTTCATCTTGACGTCCGGGTTGATCCGGCCCTCGAAGTTCCGGTTGCCGGAGAGCACCGAGACCACCGACAGGTCGTGCTCGTTGACCGCGGCGGACACCTCCTCGGGCAGCGGGCCCGAGTTGCCGATGCAGGTGGTGCAGCCGTAGCCGACCAGGTTGAAGCCGAGCTTGTCCAGGTACGGCGTGAGACCGGCCCGCTCGTAGTAGTCCATGACGACCTTCGACCCGGGCGCCAGGGTGGTCTTCACCCACGGCTTGCGGGTCAGGCCTTTCTCCACCGCGTTGCGGGCCAGCAGCGCGGCACCGATCATCACCTGCGGGTTCGACGTGTTGGTGCAGGACGTGATCGCGGCGATCACCACGGCGCCGTGGTCCAGCTCGTACTCGACGCCGTCGGCGCCGGTGACCCGGACCGGGTTCGTGGCCCGGCCACCCGCGCCGACCGCTGCGGTCTCCAGGTCACGCGGCTCGTCGGCCGGGTCGCTGAAGTCGTTGGCCGGCGGGTCGCTGGCCGGGAAGGACTCGGCGCTGGCCTCGTCGGCCGGGCCGTTCGCGCCGCGCGGCAGCTCCTCGCGGGGGACACCCGGCTTGAGGTCACGCTCACCGACGGAGTCGTCGGCCACGTAGTCGGTCAGCGCGGAGCGGAACAGCGTCTTCGCCGCGCCCAGCGGCACCCGGTCCTGCGGGCGCTTCGGCCCGGCGAGCGACGGCTCGATGGTGCCCAGATCCAGCTCCAGGCGCTCGGAGTACTCCGGCTCGGCGTCCGGGTCGTGCCAGAGGCCCTGCTCCTTGGCGTACGCCTCGACGAGCGCGACCTGCGCGGCGTCGCGGCCGGTCAGCTCCAGGTAGCGAATCGTCTCCGCGTCGATCGGGAAGATCGCCACGGTGGAGCCGTACTCCGGGGACATGTTGCCGATGGTGGCCCGGTTGGCCAGCGGCACGGCGCTCACGCCGGGGCCGTAGAACTCGACGAACTTGCCGACCACACCGTGCTTGCGCAGCATCTCGGTGATGGTCAGCACCAGGTCGGTGGCGGTGGTGCCGGCCGGCATCTCGCCGGAGAGCTTGAAGCCCACCACCCGGGGGATCAGCATGCTGACCGGCTGGCCGAGCATCGCGGCCTCGGCCTCGATGCCGCCGACGCCCCAGCCCAGCACACCCAGGCCGTTGACCATTGTGGTGTGCGAGTCGGTGCCGACCACCGTGTCCGGGTACGCCTGGCCGTTGCGCTCCATGATCGTGCGGGCCAGGTACTCGATGTTGACCTGGTGCACGATGCCGGTGCCCGGCGGTACGACCTTGAACTCGTTGAACGCGGTCTGACCCCAGCGCAGGAACTGGTAGCGCTCCTTGTTGCGCTCGTACTCCAGCTCGACGTTGCGGGCGAACGCGTCCTCGCGGCCGAACAGGTCGGCGATGACCGAGTGGTCGATGACCAGCTCGGCCGGGGCGAGGGGGTTGACCTTGCTGGCGTCGCCGCCCAGGTCACGCACGGCCTCGCGCATGGTGGCCAGGTCGACCACGCAGGGCACGCCGGTGAAGTCCTGCATCAGGACCCGCGCCGGGGTGAACTGGATCTCCACGCTCGGAGCGGCGGTGGAGTCCCACCCGCCGAGCTGGCGGATGTGGTCGGCGGTGATGTTCGCGCCGTCCTCGGTCCGCAGCAGGTTTTCCAGCAGGATCTTCAGGCTGTACGGCAACCGGGCGTGGCCGTCCACCTTGTCGATCTTGAAAATCTCGTAGCTCGCGTCTCCGACGCGTAGCTGGGTCTTCGCACCGAAGGTGTCGAGGCTCGCCACGTCGTACTCCTTCACACCAGCGACCGTGAGTAGTCCTGAGCAGTCTGTCGCACCGGCCGGGGTGCCGCCGAGGTTAGGTGACACTTACCGGCCGATTCCGCTTCCAACAAAACCGTACGTCCGTCTTGCTATCTGCGCAACCTGACGTCACGGGTTGGGCGGTCCGCGACCGCGCCGCGTCGTCAGGTCGGCGGGGTAGGGTCGGGGCCGATTCGGAAGGGGTGCCGAATGATCGACGTTCAGCACTGGCTCTCGGCGCTGCCTCCGGGCCTGGTCTACCTGATCGTCGCTGGGGTGATCGGCGTGGAGAGCATGGGCGTCCCGCTGCCCGGCGAGATCGTCCTGGTCAGCTCCGCCGTGCTCGCCGCCACCGGTGTGGTGGAGCCGGAGTGGGTGGCCAGCGCAGCGGCGTTCGGCGCCATCGTCGGCGACTCCGTCGGATACGCCGTCGGCCGACGCGGCGGTCGTCCGCTGCTCGCCCGACTGGGCAGACGGTTCCCCAAGCACCTGGGCCCGGCGCAACTCGCCCGTGCCGAACAGAGCTTCGCGCGGCACGGTGTCTGGGCGGTCTTCTTCGGTCGGTTCGTGGCACTGCTGCGGATCCTGGCCGGGCCGCTCGCCGGGGCGCTGCACGTGCCGTACCGCCGCTTCCTGCTGGCGAACGCGGCCGGCGGGTTGGTCTGGGCCTTCGGCACGACGTACCTGCTCTACTCGGTCGGTCGGGCGGCCGAACACTGGCTGAAGGACATCTCCTGGGCCGGGTTGGTCCTCGCGGTGCTCGCCGGGCTCGGCAGCACCTGGTGGCTACGCCGACGCGCCCACCGCGTCGAGCCGGCCGACGATGCCTCTGGCATGGAGGCGTCCGAGGCGGCGCCCGGCGTCGATCCGGTCCGGGCGGGCAACGAGCACTGAGACGAGTGGTCGCTGGCTCTGGCCAGGGACACCGACGTGTGGACCGACGGAGTGTGGCTAGTTCGGTCACGGTCGGTCACGTTGGTCGGGGCGGATCCGGTTTTGAGCGGTATACCTCGGAGGCATAAATATGCCTCCGAGGTATACCGCTCCTCGGCAGATCGACATGGCGGGCCAGCCGGGCGCATGGTGAGGCCACCCTCAAGGTCGAGGTGGCCTTGGAGGGCAACACCCTGCCGTTCGTCGACCTTCGTCAAGGAATCACTCGTCGAGGCATGACGAAGGGCCGGACCCTGGTGGGGGTCCGGCCCTTCGGTGTGTGCTGGTGGGTCAGCTGGTGGCGTAGCCGCGGGTGGCGATCCAGTCGGCGAGGTGTTCGACGCTGATCTGGTAGGCGGCCTGGTTGGGGTCGG
>NZ_JBEXIM010000054.1:0-34408 GCF_040608575.1 Micromonospora sp. NPDC005171
CTCAACGACCGCCCCCGCATGACCCTGAACTGGGCCACCCCCGGTGAGAAAATGACCCAGCTCCTCGGTGTTGCAACCACCGGTTGAGCCCGCCGGTGAGGACGGGAAGTGTCCAAGATCTACGCGATTGGCGCGACGTGGTCCGCGCCTGCACCCGGCTCGGCTACGAACTGGGCCACGTCGTCTCTCGCCGCGAATCGTCGAACGAATGGTGGTCTGATCTTGGCGCGAGCATGGGGCGGTGCGCAGCGGCACCGCCCCACGATTGGCCAGGGGTTACTGCCAGGAACTCTGTTGGGTGTAGACGAGGTTGCCGGGAACCACAGTGCCGTTCGTGCGGTACTCGGTGTACGCCCAGAAGTCGCCCTCGGGCAGCGGCTTGTTGGGCTTGAGCGTGAAGTTGAGGCCCTGACCGCGCTCCGAGGTGGAGGGCAGCGTCAGCTCAGCTCCCGCGTACGTGGCGTTGCGGCCGATGATGGCGTGGCCCACCTCGAAGTCGACGACCGGGCCGCCGGGGTACTGCGCGAACACGTACGCCGTGTAGCGCCCCGGCTCGGGCAGGAACTTGTACGCCTGCTCGGCGCTGGTCCAGAACCTGTCACTGCTGTAGACGAGGGTGTCGCCCTTGTACAGGTACAGGTCGAGGTTCGTGTTCGGGTCAGCGGTGTTGGCCTCGACGACGATGCCGGCGGTGTTGGCCGGCACCGTGAAGTCGATCTTCTTCACTCCGGTGGCTCCCGGGTCGAACACGCCGCCGTAGACGCCGGCCGGCATCGAGTACGACGTACGCCGCATCGGGGTGTACCCGGTGCTGCGACCGGCGAGCGGCCCGGTGAAGCCCGGCTGGAGATTGCCGAAGGCGCCGTTGGTCATCCGGCCGAACTCCTCCCCGTCGTCGGCGTACGGCCGGGGGGTGATACCCCACGGGCGGGCGGCGACCGGAATCCGGGCGCTGTGCGCCTTGCCCTGCCAGGTGATCGCACCGGTCACGTACCGGTCCCACGGGGCACTGCCCCGACGGAGCGTGATGGTCACCGTCGCGGACTTGCCGGGCGCCAGCGTCACCGACGCCGGTGACACGGTGGCCCTCATGCCGGGCAGTCCGGACACCGACGAGCGGAAGGTCTCCTTCGTCTCACCCACGTTGGTCAGCGTGCGGGTGACGGTGACCGGTTGGGTGCCGTCGTACTCGCGCAGCGAGATGGCCGGAAGGTTGAGTTCCTTGCCGTCGGGCTGGGTCGTCTCGCTGAAGGTGACGAGGTCCGCCGCCGTCGGCTCGATGACAAGTCCCGGATCCTTGGCCCCGGCCAGGTTGATGAAACCGCTGCCCTGCTCCAGCGGGTTGCTGGTGCCGACGGTGTCGGTGGCGGTGGTGCGCAGCGCCGAGGCGACAGCGCCGGGTGACCACTTCGGGTGGGTGGCGCGCAGGATCGCCGCCGCGCCGGCCACGTAGGGCGATGCCATCGAGGTGCCCGAGTACGCGTCGTAGCTCCGTCCGAAGTTACCGGCCGGCGAAACCGCGGCGATGATGTCGGACCCCGGCGCGACCAGGTCCGGCTTGAAGACGCCGAGGGTCACCTTGTCCGGTCCGGTGGAGGAGAAGTCCGCCACGCTGGGGATGCCCGGGACGCTGGAGCCGTCACCGCCGGTGCGCAACGACGCGGTCGCGTCGGTGGGGTGGCGCATCAGATAGTTGAACAGCGTGCCGGCCTGCTTCTCGGTCGGCAGGTAGACCACCGGGAAGTTGAAGATGGAGTTGATCCGGTAGTTGCCGACCGGGTCGAACACCACCATCGCCGCCCCGCCCTTGGCCTTGATCTCGGCGGCGGAGCCGAACATGTCGTACAGCGCACAGGCGACCACCTTGCCCTTGATCTTGGCTGGGTCGAGGCTGCCCGGCTCACAGTAGACCGCGCCCAGGTCGGGCGAGCCGGCCTGGTCACCGAAGACCATCGGCAGCGCGCCGACACCGGGCAACGCGTCCAACGAGCCGCCGACCAGCTTGGTGCCGTCGCCCAGCTTGACGGTGGCCTCGTCGCGCTTGGTCACCGCCGCGCCGACCGTGGTCACCCACGGCGCCGCGTTGCTGATCGCCCCGCTCACGATGCCGGTGTTGCCCGCCGACGCCGCCACGAAGACCCCGGCCAGCGTGGCGTTGAGGAACGCGACACCGATCGGGGTGTTGGCCTCCCAGTCGCCGAGCTGGGATCCGATCGAGAAGTTCAGCACCTGCACGCCGTCGGCGACCGCCGCGTCGATGCCCGCGATGATGTCGGCGTCGTAGCCCATGCCGCCCCAGAGCACCTTGTAGACGGCGATCTGGGCGTCCGGCGCCACCCCGGAGACGGGACCGAAGTCGCGCCCGTCGATAGTGACGTTGGGCAGGGACAGGCCAGCTGCCGTGGACGCGGTGTGCGTACCGTGCCCGGCCATGTCGCGGGGGGAGAGCACCTCACCGTCGGGCACCGAGCCGCCGTAGGCCAGCCACGAGTCGGCGAAGTAACGAGCACCAACGATCTTGCCGTTGCAGTGCTCCGCCACGAAGGCGACACCGGTCTGGCAGGTGCCGCGCCAGGTCGCGGGGGCGGCCATCTTCTTGGCGAACGACGCGCTCTCCGGCCAGATGCCGGTGTCCAGGACGCCGATCACCATGCCCGCGCCCGTGCCGACGCCGGGCGTGACCGGTCGGCCGGCGGCGCGGTCCGTCGGTGCCGACTCCTGCGCGCCACTCGGGGTGGCGGACTTCGGGGTGGCAGCGGTCGCCGCAGGCGCGGAGGGTGGCGCCGAGGGGGTGCCGAGGGCCTGCGAAGCGGTGACGGCGCGGACGCGCTTGTCCGCCCGCAACGTGCTCACCTGCTGGGCGGTCAGCTTCGCCGAGAACCCGTTGAAGGCGGTGGTGTAGACGGCGTTGACCGTGACCCCGGCCGCGGCGGCGACGGCGCCCCGCTGCGCGTCGAGGTGCCGGCGGTACGCCTGCGACGGCGCCGACGTCACGTCCAGCCGGTTGCCCGCCGCCGGGCGGGTCCGGGCCAGACCGGAGACCCCACCGGTGTACGTGGTCAGCGGGTCTTCGGCCAGTTCGACCACGTACATGCCGGAGCCGGTCTCGTCGACGGCTGCCTTGGGGGTGGCCGCACGGTTGCCGCCGGGTCGGCGGTCGGCCCCGTCGGTCAGGGTGACCTTCCGGTCGGACCCGGCGGTGAAGTAGCCAGCGCTGCTGCCGTCGCCCGGTGAACCTGCGGGCGCCGCCGACGCCGCTCCCGCGACACCGGTGGTACCGGTGATGAGGGCGAGGACCAGCGTAGGTATCGCCAGTCTTCGCAGCCTGTTTCTGCTCGTGCCTGTAGCCACGAGGCTCCTTTCGGTTGCTCCCTTGTGGAGCTGTGTGATCGATCGCGACCCACCAGTGGGAGCGCTCCCCAACCCAAGTCCACGACGGTTAATCGAGGATTTGCACGGTGTTACGGAACGCCGGTACTGGCAAGATCACCGTACGCGCGGTAGGTGGTGTGCCGTCAATACCATGATCGAAAACATCGAACCTTTGGCCGGACCGCGTCAGGAGGACGGCGACCGCACGGCCGAGGTCAAAGCTCACCTCGCGGGTCGCATACGCCCCGTGCGGCTCCACAATGGTTGCAGGCCCGAACCATCTGGTTGTACGGTCGAACCATGCAGGCTGGTGAGCTCGACGCGGCGCAGGAGGCACTGATGCGGTTCGTCCGCAACTTCGGCCTCCATCAGCCCGACCAGACTCCCTGTGGGCAGCCGCTGCCGGTGTCGGAGGCACACGCCATGGTGGAGATCGCCCGGGAGGGGCAGCTCCGGCAGGTGGAGTTGGCTCGCCGGCTGCGACTGGAGAAGAGCAGCGTCAGCCGCCTGGTCACCAACCTGGTCAACCGGGGCTGGGTGCACCGGGAAGCAGCCGAGGGCGACGGTCGCGGTGTTCTGCTTCTGCTGACCGCTGCGGGCACCACTGCCGCCTCCCGGCAAGCCGACGCCCGCCGGGACCGGCTCACCGCCCTGCTCGATCGCGTCCCCGACGACCAGCGCTCGGCAGTGGTGCGTGCGCTCCAGACCCTCGCGGAGGCCACCGGTGAACCGTTCTGACCGCCCTCGTTCCCATCGGGCCCTGCTCCTGGCGGCCATCGCTGTCGCCGCGCTGAGCAGCGGCTGCGCAGACGAGTCCGCACCGTCGACACCGACAACGACCACCTCCGGTCGACAGGCCGACGTCGCCGAGCGAGGCGCGTCGGTCATGCCGTTCGACCTGGACCGCACCACGCACCGCTTCACCAGGACCGACACCGGCGGGGTGCAGACCGTCGTCGCCGACGACCCGCGGGACACCACTCAGATCACCCTTGTCCAACAGCATCTGACCGCGGAGGTCGAGCGGTTCCGGCGCGGCGACTTCAGCGATCCCGCCCGCATCCACGGCACCGGGATGCCCGGCCTGGCAACGCTTCGGGCACACGGCGGGCGGATCACCATCGAGTACGAGGCCATCTCCGACGGCGCACGCGCCACCTACACCACGAACGACGCGGGGCTTCGCGATGCCCTGCACCACTGGTTCGACGCCCAGGTCAGCGACCACGGCCCGCACGCCACCCGCTAGGCGCCACCGTGGGCCATTCGGGCCGCGCCTTCCCGGCGACGCCAGAGCACTGTGCAGGCCGCGGCAAGGGTCAGCCCGAGCAGCGGGGCGACGCCCACCCCGGCGAGCGTGCAGGCCACCGCGAGCAGCGCCGGCGGCACCCAACACCAGGCGGGCACGGTACGCGGGACACGACCGCGCCGGCGGGCCGCTGCCTCCACCGCCATCGGCACCACCAGCACCGGCAACGCGGCGGCCAGCAGTGTCAGCCAGGGCAGCACCAGACGGTCGAACCGCGCCACCGCCAGCACCCCACCGAACACCGCGACGAGCACCATCGCCGCCCGCGCCGGCAGGCGGGGAGCCAATCCCCGCAACGCCAGCGAACCCGAGTACGTGGTGGTCAGCGCCGCCGCGAAGACCGCCACCGCGACGAACAGATTCGCGTACGCGGCCAGCCCCGAACCGGCGGCGAGCAGCGCGACCACGTCGGCCGAGCCGGTCCGCAGCCACAGGCCGGCGCCGGCGAGCACCCCGAGCAGCGCCGGCCCGACCAGCAGCCCCACGCACCAGGCCAGGTCCCGTCGCCGGGCGAGGCCAACGCTGAAGTCCGGTGCGCGCAACGCGAACACCGCGGCGTACCCGATCAGCGCGGCGGCGTCGGCGAGTCCTCCGGCATCGAGGCGGACCGGCACGGCGGGTGGTGGCAGCACCGTCAGGCACCAGCCGACCAGCACCACCGCGCTGAGCGTGGTGACCACCGCGACCCGGTTGCCGAGTCGGGCCGGCGCCCAGGAGACGGCGAGGACGGCCACCTCCAGCAGCGCCGGCCCGGCCCAGCCCGGTAGGTGGGTCAGCGCGGCCAGCGAGGCTCCGCCGAGCCCGACGTTGAACCCGTTCCACCCGACCATCGACAGGGCAAGCACCGCCGCCAGCAGCAGCCGCGAGGTGTCCCCCAGGTACGCGGGCAACACCGCGGTCAACGTCCCGCCGTCACCGAGTGGCCGGCGCAGCCCGATCCGGCCCTGCCCCCAGAGCAGGGCCGCCATCAGCGCCCCGCCGACCAGCAGCCCGACCACCGGCACCGCGCCGCCGTGCCGGGCGGCCATCGCCGCGCCGAGCACCAGCGTGGCCGGTGCGGTGCCGATGCCCAGCCAGGCGCCGACCGCCGCCGGCCAGCGCCGTTCGGGAAGGTCAGACAACGTGGCGCAGGTAGCCGGCGATCGACGCGTCGAGCACCTCCGCGCCCGGATGCGCCCACACCTCGGCGGAGAAGACCTCCACCTCGATCGGTCCGACGTATCCGGCCGCGTCGACAGCCTCGCGCAGCCGGCGCAGCTCGATGCAGCCGTCGCCGGGCAGCGCACGGCCGAGCAGCACCCCCTCCGGCAGCGGGGTCACCCAGTCACAGACCTGGAACGCGGCGATCCGGGCGGCGGCCCGCGCGATCTGCGCGTACACCGTGTCGTCCCACCAGACGTGGTAAGCGTCCACGACCACGCCGACCACAACCGGGTCGAACCGCTCCGCGATGTCCAGCGCCTGGCCGAGGGTGGCGATCACGCACCGGTCGGCGGCGAACATCGGGTGCAGCGGCTCGATGGCCAGCCGCACCCCGGCGGCCTCGGCGTGCGGGGCCAGCTCACCGATCGCGTCGGCGACCCGACGCCGGGCGCCGTCGATGTCCCGACTACCGGCGGGCAGCCCACCGGAGACCAGCACCAGCTCCGGGGCCCCGAGGGCGGCGGCCTCCTCGATGGCCCGCAGGTTCTCCGCCCGCCAGTCGTCGGCGGCGAAGAACCCGCCCCGGCACAGCGACGTGACGGCGAGGCCGGCGTCGCGGACCAGCTTCGCCGAGCGGGCTAACCCGTACTCGGCCACCGGCTCCCGCCACAGACCGATGCCCGGTACGCCGGCCGCCACGCACCCGGCCACCACCTCGGGCAGGGGCCAGCGCTGGGCGGTGGCCTGGTTGAACGAGAAGCGCCGCAGCCGGTCGGCGCTGCCGCCCGCGAATTCGCCGCTCACTGGGCCACTCTTCGCTCGCGACTGCGGGGCTCGCAAAACCGGCTCACTCCTCGCGCTCACTGGGCCACTCTTCGCTCGCGACTGCGGGGTTCGCAAAACCGGCTCACTCCTCGCGCTCACTGGGCCACCCCCGCCACTGTGAACAGCGCTCGGGCGCGGGCGGCGGCCAAGTCGGCGTCGGGTAGCAGCCCGGCCGCGTCGGCCAGGGTGAGCAGGGTGGCCAGGTGCGCCGGGGACCGGCCGGACTGCGCGCCACCGATCATCGTGAAGTGCTCCTGGTGCCCGGCCAACCAGGCAAGGAACACGATGCCCGTCTTGTAGTGCCAGGTCGGCGCGGCGAACAGGTGCCGGGCCAGCGGCACGGTGGGCGCGAAGATCTCGTCGTACGCGGCCAGGTCCCCCCGGTCGAGGGCGGCCAGCGCGGCGGCGGCGGCCGGCGCGATGGCCGCGAACACCCCGAGCAGGGCGTCGGAGTGACCCACCTCGTCACCGCGGATCAGCTCCGGGTAGTGGAAGTCGTCGCCGGTGTAGAGGCGTACCCCGGCCGGCAGCCGGCGGCGCAACGCGATCTCCCGGTCGGCGTCCAGCAGCGACACCTTGATGCCATCCACACGGGACTGGTGCGCCTTGATCAGCTCGATCACCGTGTCGGCGGCCAGGTCCAGGTCGACAGCACCCCAGTAGCCGGTCAACGCCGGGTCGAACATCGGGCCCAACCAGTGCAGCACCACCGGTTCGTCGGTGGCG
The DNA here is from genome assembly GCF_040608575.1 of Micromonospora sp. NPDC005171. Lineage (NCBI taxonomy): Bacteria > Bacillati > Actinomycetota > Actinomycetes > Micromonosporales > Micromonosporaceae > Micromonospora > Micromonospora sp. NPDC005171. Next base: position 7,376 of record NZ_JBEXIM010000054.1, read on the forward strand.
CTCAGCAGCTCGTCGTACACCCGCAGGTAGTCCTCCGGGCCGCGCGCGGCGGCGGCCAGGTGCCGGCTGCACATCAGCACCGGCCGGGCTCCGGCGGCGCGGACGTCGTCGAGCTGCTCGGCGTACGCGGCGGTGACCGCGGCCAGGGTGGCCGGGCCGATCGGCAGCTGGTCGGTGCCGACCCCGGCGACGATCCGCCCGCCCACCGCGCGGGCCTCGGCGGCGCTACGCCGGATCAGCTCCCGGGTGGCCGGATAGTCCAGCCCCATCCCCCGCTGGGCGGTGTCCATCGCCTCGGCGACCCCCAGCCCGTACGACCAGAGGTGCCGCCGGAAGGCGAGGGTGGTGTCCCAGTCCACCGCCGCCGGGGCGCCCGGCACGTTCTCCGCGCCCGGGTCGGCGACCACGTGCGCGGCGGCGTACGCGATCCGGCTGGTCGCCGGCGCGGCCGGCCGGGCGAAGCCACTCCCCCCGGCCAGTTGGTGCCGGCGTCCACCGGGCAACATCACGGCCGCGGTCATGAGTTCAGCTCCGGCACCTCGACACGACAGCCCTCGCGGGCCGAGCGCAGCCCCAGCTCGGCGAGTTGCACGCCGCGCGCGCCGGCCAGGAAGTCCCACCGGAACGGCTCGCCGGCCACCACGTGCCGCAGGTACGCCTCCCACTGCACCTTGAAGCCGTTGTCGAACTCCTCGTTGTCGGGCACCTCGGCCCACTGGGCGCGGAAGTCCTCGGTGGCCGGCAGGTCCGGGTTCCAGACCGGCTTCGGAGTGACCGCCCGGTGTTGCACCCGGCAGTTGCGCAGGCCGGCGATCGCGCTGCCCTCGACGCCGTCGACCTGGAACTCCACCAGCTCGTCGCGGTACACCCGCACGGCCCAGGACGAGTTGATCTGCGCGATCACCCCGCCGTCGAGTTCGAAGGTGGCGTACGCGGCGTCGTCGGCGGTGGCCGGGTAGGGCTGGCCGGTCTCGTCGACCCGTTCGGGCACGTGGGTGGCGGTCACGCAGGACACGGCAGTGACCCGGCCGAACAGTTCCTCCAGCACGTAGTGCCAGTGCGGGAACATATCGACGACGATGCCGCCGCCGTCCTCGGCCCGGTAGTTCCAGGACGGCCGCTGGGCGGGCTGCCAGTCGCCCTCGAAGACCCAGTACCCGAACTCGCCGCGCACCGAGAGGATCCGGCCGAAGAAGCCGCCGTCGATGAGGCGCTTGAGCTTGCGCAGACCGGGCAGGAAGAGCTTGTCCTGCACCACACCGGTGCGTACGCCGGCCGCGTCGGCCGCCCGGGCCAGGTCGAGCGCGGCCGCGGTGTCCTCGGCCAGGGGCTTCTCGGTGTAGATGTGCTTGCCCGCCTCGATGGCCTGCCGGATCGCCTTCTCCCGCTGCTGGGTGACCTGCGCGTCGAAGTAGATCTCGACGTCGTCGCGGGCCAGCGCCGACGTGAGGTCGGTGGTCCAGTCGGTCAGCCCGTGCCGCTCGGCGAGTTCCCGGAGCTTCGTCTCGTTGCGTCCGACCAGGACCGGTTCCGGCCAGATGGTGGTGCCGTCGGCCAACGCCACACCGCCGGATTCGCGGATGGCCAGCAGCGACCGGACGAGGTGCTGCCGGTAGCCCATCCGTCCGGTCACACCGTTGACGATGATGCCGATCGACCTGCGGGTCATGGTGTTCCTTCCGTCGTGCTGGTCGTGCCGATCCGCGCTCAGTGGTTGGCGGCCGCGCTGCCGAGCAACCCACGCAGGTCGGTGGCGAGCCGGTCGAAGCGGGGATCCGACATCACCTGCGCGTAGTCGCGGTGCGCCGGCAGCTCGACCGGGAAGGTGCGGATGATCCGGCCGGGCCGGGGACTCATCACCACGACCCGGGTGCCGAGGAAGACCGCCTCGGCGATGGAGTGGGTGACCAGCACCACAGTGGTCCCGGTTTCCCGCCAGATCCGGTGCAGTTCGGCGTTCATCTGCTCCCGGGTCAGCGCGTCCAGGGCGCCGAACGGTTCGTCCATGAGCAGCACCGGCGGGGAGTGCAGCAGCGCGCGGCAGAGCGCCACCCGCTGCTGCATGCCCCCGGACAACTCGTGTGGCAGAGCCTTCTCGAAGCCGGTCAGGCCGGTCATCTCGATCAGTTCGTCGGCGCGGCGGGCGGCCTGCGCCCGGTCCATGCCGCGCATCTCGGCCTGGAGCAGGACGTTGGCCCGGGCGCCGCGCCACTCCAGCAACGCGGCCTTCTGGAAGACGAAGCCGATCTCCTTCTGCGGGCCGCGCACCGGGCGCTGCAGCAGCGACACCTCGCCGCTGGTCGGCTTGACCAGCCCCGCGACGATCTTCAGGAGGGTGGACTTGCCGCAGCCGGACGGACCGACGATCGTGACGAACTCGCCCGGCTCGATGTCCAGCGACACGTCGTCCAACGCGGTGGTCTGCGACCGTCTGGTGGTGAACCGGACGGTCAGCCCGGACATCCCGATGGCGGTGCCGGTGGCTGCCGGCGCGGCGGTCACCGGGGTCACCCCTGCGCCGCGTACGAGGAGTCCCAGTACGCGCTGGGCGCGCCCGGGTCCTTCAGCTCGGCGTAGCGCGACATCAGGTCGATGGTCTCGGTCCACTGCGCCTCGGTGTTCACCCCGGGCGGGCCGTCGGCGCCGATCAGCGGCATGTTGAGCGTGAGCTGCTTGGTGAGCACCTCGGGCGCCGGCTCGTTCTCGGCCAGGGCCACCATCGCGTTCACCGCGCCGGCCGGGTCCCGGGCTGCGTCGGCCCAGGACTTCTGGGTGGCGCGGACGAACTTGCGGGCCAGCTCCGGGTCCTTCTGCAGGGTCTGGGTGTTGGCGATCAGACCGGTGCCGAGCAGGTTCATCCCGTAGTCGGCGAAGAGCAGCACGTCGACCTTCTTGCCGGTCTTGCTCTCGATGGTGGGCGCCTGGTCGTGGAAGAAGCCCATGATGGCGTCGACCTTGCCCTCGGCGAGCGCGGCGATCTTGCCGGCGGCGTCGACGTTCACCACCTTGACGTCGTCCTTCTTGAGGCCGTTCTTCTCCAGCCAGGCCGGGAAGGTCGCGTAGAGGGCGTCACCGGGGGTGCCGCCGACGGTCTTGCCCTTGAGGTCGGCCGGGGTCTTGATGTTCTCCTCGGTGAAGAACTCCACCGACGAGGGGCCCTTCTCCAGGTACGCGCCGAGGCTGCGCACCGGCATCCCGCTGGCCACCGACTTGAGCAGCACCGGGCTGTCCGCCCAGCCGAAGTCGGTCTGTTTCTGGGCGACCTGCTTGACGGTGTTGCCCGAGCCGTTGCCGGGCAGGATCTTCAGGTCGATGCCCTCGGCGGAGTAGTAGCCCTTCTGCAGGCCGTAGTAGAAGGGGGCGTGTTCGCCGTAGGGCACCCAGTTGAGGGTGAGGGTGACCTGCGTGCTGCCGTCGGCGTTGGTGCTGCCGGCGGGGTCGTCCCCACCGCAGCCGCTCGCGGCGAACAGCAGTGCGGCGGTGGCCAGGATGGTGGTGGCGGTGCGTTTCATCGGTGCCTCCGTGATGGGGTCGGTCAGGAGGTGGTGAGGGACACGCCGGCCCGGCGGCTGGCGTGCCACGGAATGAGCAGTGCCTCGGCGATCTCGACCAGGACGAACAGGACGATGCCGATGGCGGACATCAGGATCAGGTCGGCGAACAGCAGCGGGGCGTCGAGGTTGCCGTTGGCCAGCAACAGGACGTAGCCGAGCCCTTCGCTGGCGCCGACGAACTCACCGACCACGGCACCGACCACGGCGAGGGTGACGGCCACCTTCAGGCCGGCCATCAGGTGCGGCAACGCGTTCGGGAAGCGGATCTTGCGGAAGGTGCGCCACGGCCCGGCGCCCATCGTGGCGGCGAGGTCGAGCAGCTCCGGGTCGGTGGAGCGCAGCCCGGCCACCCCGGAGATGACCACAGGGAAGAACGCGATGAGCACCGCCAGGATGATCTTCGGGGTGAGGCCGAGGCCGAACCAGACCACCAGCAGCGGCGCGATGGCGATCTTCGGGATGACCTGTGCGAACAGGACGATCGGGTAGAGCGCCTTGTCCAGGGTGCGGGAGTAGGCGATGGCGACAGCGGTGACCAGACCCAACGCGGCGGCCAGCACGAAGCCGAGCACCGTCTCGTAGAGGGTGACCAGTGTGTGCCGGGCCAACTCGGACCACTGAGTGGTCATCGTCTCCCAGACCTGCACGGGGGTGGGCACCAGGTAGTTCGGGACGTACTCGCGGGCCGCCACGAACCACCAGGCGGCGAAGAAGACCGCGAGCACCAGCGCCGGGCGCCAGAGTGAGTCGGCGAAGGCCACCGCCCGGCGACCGAGCGTCGGGCGTGGTGGGCGGCCGCCGCCGGGTGACTGTCCCACCATCGTGGACGGACCCACGCCGACGGTTTCCGACGCACCGACGCCGCCGGGGGTGGAAGCGGCTGCCTGCGCACCGCTCGCCTTGTCGGTGGCGGCCTGCCGGCCCGCCGTGTCCAAAGAGTTCTCGGTCACGCGGAACCTCCTCGGGGCCCGGCACGGCGCTCGTCGAGCGGGCCGGTCGGCGGATCAGGCAAACGCTTTCCTGGAGCGTAGGCGGCACCCTCACGCCGGGCAAGGCCTTTCCTCGATCTAATCCTCGATTGCCGGGCCCAGCGGTCCAACCTGGATTCGACGGCGCGAATGCGGACCGTCAGCCGGCCGCCGGGTAGGTGTCGAGGAGGCCGCACATGCCCAACCGGCCGCGCTCGACCGGCTCGGCCACCGCGTACACCCCGGCCTCGCCCAGGTGCCCGGGATCCCCCCGCTCCAGGGCGTCCAGCTGCCCAGCCGTGTCGGCGGCAGCGCGACCGGCGCCGGTCTCCCACCGCTGTCGCCACCGCGCCAGCAACGGCTGACGCAGGGCGATCGCGGCGGCGTGGAACGCGGCCAGCGCCGCCGGCCCACCGGCCCGCAGCGTCTGGAAGCCGCTCACCGCCAGATCCCGCCTGCGGTACGCGGCGTGCACGTCCGCGCCCGGCGCTCCCCCGTCGGGCAACGCCGCCGCCGCGGCGTACGCGGCCGGGTCGGCCAGCACCTCGGGCGGGAAGGTCAGCACCGCGTCGCCGGCCTCGGGCAGGCCGCTGTTCTGCATCAGCACCACGATGCTCAGCCCTCCCCCGTTGACCAGGCGGTGCACGGTGCCCGGCTCGAACCAGACCACCGCCCCCGGTCGCAGCGGCGTCTCCCGGAAACCGGCGGTGGTGAGGGTCTGCACCGCGCCCTCGCCGTCGGTCACCGCGTACCCCTCGGTGCAGCACAGGTGCACGTGTGGGGTGCCGCCGACCAGGCCGTCCGAGGCCACTGTGTCGTAGACGCGCAGCCGGGACACCCCGATCCCGCCGGGCAGCGGCGCCGACCGATCAGGCATCGAAGTACTCGTCGGTGTCGTCCGCGGCCGGCAGGGACACCAGCAGCACGGTGAGGTCCCCGATGGCCCGGTGCCGGCAGCCCGGCTTGATCAGGAACGCGGACATCGGCCGGGCGGGATGACGTACCCCGTCCAGCTCGATCTCGCCCTCACCGGCGAGCACGACGTAGTACTCGGTGGCGACCCGGTGGTGGTGGGTCACGGCGTCCTGCACCTGGAGCAGATGCACGCTGGCCTGGCCCTCGCTCTCGGCGATGAAACCCCGGCGGGTGGTCCCGCACGAGCAGCGCCGGGCGGGAAGGTCGTCGAGTTGAAGTACCGCGAACCGATCGGACATGGCCGGGCCTCCCTGCGGGAAAGGGCTTTCTCTGCGGTACGGTGACGCTAGCCGGCACGACGAAACGCCGTCAACAGATCGAGGGGGCGGGCCATGGCGACCCTGTCCGATGTGGCCCGCCGGGCGGGCGTCTCACCCGCCACCGCCTCCCGCGTCATCAACGGCAGCAGCAAGCCGGTCACCGACGAGCTGCGCGAGCGGGTGCTCGCCGCCGTCGCCGAGCTGCAGTACGTGCCGAACGCGCACGCCCAACTGCTGGCTCGCTCACACCGCAGCGCGGTCGGCGTGATCGTGCACGACGTCTCCGACCCGTACTTCGCCGAGATCACCCGGGGGCTGCAACGGGTCGCCACCGACCAGGGCCGGCTGCTGATGATCTGCAACAGCTACCGGGACCCGGACCGCGAGTTGGAGTACGTCGAGCTGCTGCGCGGCCACCAGGTGGCGGCGCTGATCCTGGCAGGCTCGGGCTACCACGACGAGGCGTTCACCCGGCAGCTCAACGAGAAGCTCGCCGCGTACGAGGCCACCGGCGGCCGGGTGGCGGTGATCGGCCGGCACGAGCACTCCGGTGACGCGGTGATGCCGGACAACCGGACCGGCGGCTACCTCGCCGGGCGGGAGCTGTGCGGTCTGGGGCACCGGGCGATCGGCGTGGTCGCCGGCCCGCGGATCCTGACCACCACGACCGACCGGCTGGCCGGGCTCCGGCAGGCCCTCACCGAGCAGGGTCGCGAGCTGCCGGAACGGCGCATCCGGTACGCGGAGTTCGACCGTGACGGTGGTGCTGAGGCCACCGCCCGACTGCTCGACGCCGACCCGGAGCTCACCGCGATCGTGGCGCTCAACGACTCGATGGCGATCGGCGCGCTCGCCACCCTGCGCGGGCGGGGGCTGGCGGTGCCGCAGCAGATCTCGGTGCTGGGCTTCGACGACATGCCGATCGCCCGGGACGTGACCCCGGCGCTGACCACCGTGCGACTGCCCCTGGTCGACATGGGAGTGCGGGCGATGTCCCTGGTGCTCGGCGTCGGGGCCCCGACGCCCCGGGTCGAGGTGCTCCCCGCCGAGCTGGTCCGCCGCGACACCGCCGGTCCGGTCCCACCGTCCACCCGCGCCCCCGCGGGTTCCGCCCCACGGGCACGCCGAGGTGACACCGCGTCGTGACCGGTGTCAGTCCGACCCAGCGGCACCTCACGCCCGCCGACGTGGCGTACCTGATCGGTGCGTCGTTCGGGCCACGCACCCGGGTCCGGGACGCCGGTCCGCTGGCCGGCGGGGGGTACGCCACGGTCTGGTGGGCGCTGCTGGACGACGACCGTCGGGTGGTGTTGAAGCTGGCTCCGCCGGCCGGAACGCCGCTGCTGCGCTACGAGCACGGGCTCTGCGCCGCCGAGGAGCGATACTTCCGGCTCGTCGCGGAGCGGGCGCCGCAGGTGCCCGTCCCCCCGGTGCTCTGGCGCGGCGCCGACCCGGCGTACGGCGAGTGGTTGGTCACCGCGATGCTGCCCGGCCGGTCGCTGTCCGACCTGGCCGAGGCGGGTGTCGCGGTCGACGACGGCCCGGCGCGCTACGACCTGGGGGTGGCCCTCGCCGCGTTGCACCAGGTGACGGGTGAACGGTTCGGGTACGACGACGACCGGGCCGCCGGGCCGACCTGGCGGGCGGCGTTCACGGCCATGCTCGACACGCTCCTGGCCGACGCGGTCGACTGGGACGTCCGGCTACCGGTGACCCGGGACCGCCTGCACGCGCTGGTGGGGCGGCACGCCGACGTGCTCGACGAGGTACGCCGCCCGGCGCTGCTGCACTTCGACTGCTGGGACGGCAACGTGCTGGCCGCGCCCGACCGGGACGGCCGGTTGCGCCTGCGCGGCCTGGTGGACGGCGAGCGGTTCCTCTACGGTGACCCGCTGCTGGACCTGGTCTCGCCGCTGCTCTTCCGGCGCGTCGAGGACGAGCCGGAGCACCCACTGCTGCGCGGCTACCGGGCCACCGCGGCCGAACCGCTGGTGCTGGACGCTTCGGCACGCCGTCGGCTCGGTCTCTACCGGTTGCACCTGTACCTGCTGATGACTGTGGAGATGCCCAGCCGCGGGATGACCGCGCGCAGCCACGCCGGGCGCTACGCCCGGCTGGCGGCCCTGCTCGACGAGGAACTGGCAGCGCTCACCTCGGACTGACGGCCCGGCGCGGGTGGCGTCCGACGCGTGGTCGCACGCCGCCCGCACCCGGTCAGGGCAGGTCGATCGGGCGCAGCACCCGGTCCACGGCGTGCGCGATCTGCCGGTTGCCCTTGTTGACGTCGTAGGAGACGACCCGCGCGTCACGGTCGTTGGTGTCGGCGTCGACGAGCCGCACCTGGCGGAAGAAGTACAGGTAGGTGCGCACGTCGACCTCGACGGACGAGCCGAGCGCGGTGGTCAGGTCCGTGCCGTCGGCCCGGAGCGCCGTCCTGCCATCGATGGTGCCACGGTGCCCTCGGTGAGCACCTTGACCGGCGAGTTCGGCTTGGCCTCCAACACGGCCAGCACGGCCGCCGTCAGCACGTCGAAGTCACGCGAGTTGCTGTCGAAACCGCTCTTGTCCTTGGTGAGCACCTGGGTGAGGGACGTCGTGCCGAGCGGCTTGGGCTTGCCGGTCGCCTGAGCGGCCGGCACAGCGACGGCCGTGGTGGCCAGCGCGGTGGCCATGGCGCCCACCGCCATCCGGGCGGCGAGTCGTGCGATCTTCATCAGCGGGCCTTTCGTCGAAGCGACGGATCCGTGACGTTTCGTCACGACCAATGCTTCGCACCGGGTACACCACCCGGGTACACCACCCGGATGCACCTGCGGATAACTGATTGTCCGCGGCTCCTGCGGGGGCCTAACCTTCCCGGGTGCTGATTCGGGAGTTCGTCGACCGGGACTGGTCGCAGGTGTGGCCGATCATCGAGGAGGTGATCCGGGCACAGGAGACGTTCACCTACGACCCCGCGATGACCGCCGAGCAGTCGTACGGGATGTGGGTCGAGGCCCCGCCGGGTCGGACCGTCGTCGCGGTCGACGGCGGGCGGGTCCTGGGCACCGCGAAGATGGGCGCCAACCGCCCCGGGCCCGGCGCGCACGTGTCCACGGCGAGTTTCATGGTGGCCGCCGACGCGCGCGGGCGGGGCGTGGGCACCGCGCTGTGCCGCGACGCCGTGACCTGGGCCCGCCAGCAGGGGTACGCCGGCATGCAGTTCAACGCCGTGGCGCAGAGCAACCGGTCGGCGGTCGACATCTACCGGCGGGAGGGCTTCGATGTGGTCGGTACGGTGCCGGGGGCGTTCCGCCACCCCACCCTCGGCCGGGTCGGCCTGCACGTCATGTATCTGGAGTTCTGACCCGGGCCTTCGGCGCTCGGGGGGCGTCCTGGTGGTCGGTGCTCAACCGGTCGAGCCGCCGGCCGGCGCGGGACGCAGCACCGGCTGACCGCTGGCCGGTTCCGCGCCGGCGCGGCGGATCGGGGTGAACAACCCACCGACCGCGACCAGCAGGCACCCCGCGCCCGCCGCGAGCGTGACCGCCGACGCGCCGTACCGGCCGGCGGCCCAGGTCAGCACGACAGCGCCGGCCGGACCGAGAGCGTAGTGCGTGCTCCAGAACGCCGACGTGACCCGGCCCAGCAGGTGATCGGGGGTGATCTCCTGCCGCAGGGACATCGAACAGATCCCACCGACGCTGAGACAGCACAGGTACACCGCGGTGAGCGCGGTGACCGCGGGCAGGCTGGTGGCGACGCCGACCCCCGCCACGGCGAAGCCGCAGATCGCGTGCGCGCCGATCCAGGTCGCGCCGAAGCCGCGACGGCGGCGCAGCGGGGCCACCATCAGTGCACCGGCGACAGTGCCCAACGCGGCCAGGCCGAGCACCGTGCCGACGGTGCCCTCGGAGCCACCCAGGTCGTGCGTGACGTGGTAGATCAACACGTCGACGAAGCCGTAGGTGAGGAAGATGAAGACCGACAACAGGACGGTCAGCGCGCGCAGCACGGGCTGTCGCCACAGGAACCGCGCCCCGGCCAGGAACTCGGCCAGCGGGCGCTGCCGGGCCACCCCCTCGTCCACGTGGACGGGGCGCAGCCGGATCAGCCACAGCCCGGCCGCCGAGAGCGCGAAGCTCGCCGCGTTGACGGCGATGGCGGTCGCCGGGCCGAAGCGGGCGGCCACCACACCGGCGAGCAGCGGCCCGAGGACGGCCGCCGCCGCGTACGTCGCCTGCAACCGGCCGTTGGCCTCGGTGATCCGGTCGGAGTCGACGAGGTTACGGACCGCTGTCACCGCGGCGACCTGGAACACCATGCCGGCCGCCTCGCAGATCGGCAGCACGACGAAGAGCAGCCAGACCTGCGGGCCGGCGAGCCACGCCAGTGGCACCAGGGCGTAGAGCACCAACCGGGTCAGATCGGCCACGATCATCAGGGTGCGGCGGTCGTACCGGTCGACAAGCACGCCGCCGAAGATCCCGGCAACGACGGACGCCGCACCCGCGACGGCGGTGAGCAGGCCCATCTTCGCCACCGACCCGGTTGCCTGCAGCACCAGCAGCGGCACCGCCAGGTAGGCGAACGAGTCGCCCGCCGCCGAGAGTGACTGCGCGACCCAGTACGTGCCGAAGGTCCGGTCCCGCCAGAGCGGAGCCCGACCGACGGCGGCAGATCGGCTCATCGCGCCAAGGGTAGTCAACGTGGTCGTCCGACGCTGGCCGTGACTGGCGTCACAGGGCTGGCATGTCACGAACCGACAGCCGGCAGGCATCTCGTGGTCGTCAGTTCGATCAGAGAGGCGAAACAATGAGCACATCGCATCGACAGGTCCCGGCGGGCCCGCACCGCGTGCTGATCCTGGGCGCGGGCTACGCGGGCATGGCCGCGGCGACCCAGCTCGCGGCCCGGACCAGGCGGGCCGACGTGCAGGTGACAGTGGTCAACCCACAGGAGCGATTCACCGAGCGCCTCCGGCTGCACATGACGGCGACCGGTCAACGGCTCGCCGAGCTGAACATCCCTGAGCTGCTGGCGGAGACGGGTGCGCGGTTCGTGCGCGGCTGGGTGACGGCGGTGGACGCCCACGCGAAGACCGTCCGCATCGACGACAGCCGGGTGCTGCGCTACGACACTCTGGTCTACGCGTTGGGCACCGTGACGGACACGGCTGCGGTCCCGGGCGTGAAGGAGCACGCTGCCCGAACCCGTCCTGACCGACGCGGACGCCGCCGACGCCGTCACCGACGCCGAGTCGGTGTCGATGGCGATGCTCGTTGTGCTGGAGACGCTCAGCCCGCTCGAGCGTGCCGTGTTCGTCCTGCGGGAGGTCTTCGACTTCAGCCACGCGGAGATCGCGGCGGCTGTGGAACGCTCCGAGGCCGCGGTCCGTCAGACCGCCCACCGTGCTCGTGAACATGTGCGGGGCCAGCGGCCTCGCTTCACCGCGGACCGGTCGCAGCAGCGCGGCGTCACTGAGCGATTCCTCGCCGCCTCGACCGGGGGCGACCTCAACACCCTGCTGGAGCTGCTGTCTCCGGACGTCGCATTGTGGACCGACGGTGGCGGTAAGGTCCGCCAGGCCCTGCGTCCGATCAGGGGTGCGGAAACCGTCGCCGGCTGGTTCGCGGCCATCGGCACCGTCACCTACCAGGGCGTTGCGCCGCACGACGTGCACGCCGCCCTGGTCGAGATCAACGGGGGGCCTGGTCTGGTGTTCAGCGGTGCGGGCCGGGTGGTCGCCACCGTCTCCTTCGACATCGACGCAAGTGGCCGCATCACCACCATTCACAACGTCGCCAACCCCGACAAGCTTCGCGCCGTCGCCGACGGCACCACCCACCATCTCGCGACGCGCTGAGCCGGCCGCCGCACCGTCAGCCGGTGCTGGTGAGGTCGGTCGTCGCCGCGAGTTCGGTGACCACGTCCAGGAAGCGGTGCAGCGCGGGTGCGGCGTTGCCCGCCAACCACACCATCTCGGTGTACGCGTAGGCGCCGGCCAGCGGGACGAACACCACTCCGGTGCGGCGGAGGCTGGCCGCCGAGCAGGCGAGCCGGGTGACGCCGAGTCCGGCGGCGACCAGGCCTAGGAGGCTCTGCACGCCGGCCTCCTCCTGAACGACGGTCGGCACGAAGCCCGCTTCCCGGAACTGGTCCTGGTAGGCGCGGTGCCAGGGCTCCCAGGAGCTGCGCGGCGTCATGACCCAGGTTTCGTTCGCCAGGTCGGCGAGCGTCAACTCGTCGCGCCCGGCGAGCGGGTGCCCCTCGGGCAGCACCGCGCAGACCGGCTCGGTCGTCAAACGCCTGGACCCCAGGCCGGGAACGAGCGGGGTCCGGGTGAAGGCGACGTCGAACCGCCCGTCGAGAACCCCTTGGACCAGGGGCGCGATGCTTGTGGACTCGGTGGCCAGGTGCAGGTCGGGGAGGTGGTGGCGGACCGCCCGGACCACCGGGGGCAGCAGGTGGTTGGCGACGGTGGTCAGGAAGGCGAGTCGGAGGTTGCCGACCTCACCCCGCCGGGCCCGTCCCACCACGGCGACGGCCTGCTCGGCGCGGTCGGTCACGGCGCGCGCCTCGGGCACGAACAGGGCGCCGATGTCGGTGAGGGTGGTGCCCCGGCTGCCGCGGTCGAACAGCTGCACCCCGAGGACGCGTTCCAGGGCGGTGATCTGCTGCGACAGCGACTGCTGGGCGATCATCAGGCGGGCGGCGGCCCGGGTGAAGCTCAGCTCCTCCGCGAGGACCAGGAAGTATCGCAGTTGTCGCAGCTCAGGCGTTGCCACAGCAACAGACTGTAGCCACGCCAGGAAGAGCGTGTTGGCCGTCCGCGCAGACCACCGCGCACGATCGTTGGGCAGGGCTGGGACGGCACGCCGTACGCCTGTACGACTAGCCGCCACGGCCACCTGAGGACACCCACCGAAGGAAGTCGATCATGACTGAACCACGCGTCACCACGCCGTTCAACGCCCGGTCCACCGCCGCCGACGTCGTGGCCGGTGTCGACCTGACCGGGCAACGCGCCATCGTCACCGGCGCCTCGTCGGGCATCGGGGTGGAGACCGCCCGGGCGCTCGCCGCGGCGGGCGCCGAGGTGACCCTGGCGGTACGGGACGTGCGGGCCGGGGAACGGACCGCGCGGGAGATCGGCACCGGGGCCGCAGGCCGGCTGATCCGGGTCATGCCGTTGGACCTGTCCGACCAGCGGTCGGTCGCCGCCTTCGTGGCCGCCTGGGACGGCCCGCTGCACATCCTGGTCAACAACGCCGGGGTGTCGGCGACCCCCGAGTTGCGCACCGCGCAGGGTTGGGAGCTGCAGTTCGCCACCAACCACCTCGGCCACTTCGCACTCGCCAACGGGCTGTACCGGGCACTCGCCGGTGCCGGTCGGGCCCGCGTGGTGTCGCTGAGTTCCATCGCCCACGTTCAGGCCCCGATGGTCTTCGAGGACGTCAACTTCCGGGAACGCCCCTATGACCGTCTTCTCGCCTACGGCGAGTCGAAGACCGCCACGGCACTGTTCGCGGTGGAGGCGAACCGGCGCTGGGCCGGCGACGGCATCACCGTCAACGCGGCCAACCCGGGTGCGGTCACCACCAACCTGGGACGGCATCTCACCGAGGAGGACTACGCGCAGCTTCCGGCGTACGACTTCAAGACCCCGCAGCAGGGGGCCGCGACCTCAGTGCTTCTCGCCGCTTGGCCGCAGCTGGAGGGCGTCGGCGGTCGGTACTTCGAGGATGGCGAGCAGGCGGTGCGCCACCGTCCGGAGACGCCGCTGCGGGGCGTCGCCGACCATGCGACCGACCCTGCCGCGGCGGCGCGACTGTGGCAGCTCTCGCTGGACCTGCTCGCCGACGCGGAGCGTGCCTGACCAGCACCGTATGCCGGAACGCCCGGAAACGGCCGCGGGGTTCCCCGCGGCCGTTTCCGGTTTGCGCGAAAGCTCAGCCCTTGCGCAGCGGAGCGAGCGCGGTGCTCCAGGCGACCACCTGGTCGAGCGTGGCGTTCAGCGAGTCCTGGTGGAACTGGTTGGGCTTGAAGACGCTGAAGTTCTCGAAGTCGGTGAAGAGCGACAGCGCGACCTGCGAGCGCACGTCGGCCATCTGCAGCTCGCCGGAGATCAGACGCAGGTGCTCCACGGCGCGCGTCCCGCCGACCGAGCCGTAGCTGACGAAGCCGACGGCCTTGTTGTTCCACTCGGCGTAGAGGAAGTCGATCGCGTTCTTCAGGGCACCCGAGGTCGAGTGGTTGTACTCGGGGGTGACCATGATGAACCCGTCGAACGACGCGATCGTCTCGGCCCACCGCTTGGTGTGCGGCTGGGTGTACTGGCCCATCGAGGGCGGGTACGCCTCGTCGAGGTGCGGCAGCTGGTAGTCGAGCAGGTCGATCAGCTCGTACTCCGCGTCGGAGCGCTGCTTGGCGATCTCGAGCACCCAGCGGGCGACGGCCTCGCCGTTACGCCCCGGGCGGGTGCTTCCGAGGATGATCCCGATCCTGGTCATGTGTGACGCCTTCCAGAGGTCCTTGCCTGACGACGGGAACGCTAACCACTGCTTGATTGGTCAAGCAAATATCCGCCCTATGGCCGTGGTCACACGGAGGGTCACCATTTGCTCAGTCAAACAAGTATGATAAGAGGATGGCCGACCCGTCCTCAGCGACTCCGCAACCTCTCACCTGCGAAGAGGAAGCCCTGGTCCGCGCCCTGGGCCAAGTGATGCACGTCCTGCCACGCGCGATCGACGCGGACATGGTCGGTGACCGTCAGCTGCCGCTCACCGAGTACACCGCGCTGATGAACCTCTCCGAGACACCGGACCGGCGGATGCGCATGAACGAGCTGGCCGGGCTCTGCCACCTCTCCCTCAGCGGCATGACCCGCACGATCACCCGACTGGAGACGCAGGGCCTGGTCCGGCGGGAACGGTGCGAGGAGGACGCGCGCGGCTGGAACGCCGTCCTCACCGACGCGGGCTACGCCCGCCTGCAGGAGGCCTGGCCCAGTCACCTCGCTGCCGTACGCCGCCGGTTCCTCCAGCACTTCGAAGGTTTCGACCTCGCCCAGCTGGCCCGCGCGTTCCAAGGGGCCGGCACGGCGGAGCCGACCGACTGAGCCGGCGGCGGCCCGGTCGGTCACCCGCCCCGCTCAGCCGGGCAGCCGACCCTCTGCCACCAGCGCCCGGGCCAGCAGCCCGAAGGCGCCTGTCGACGCGACGGCACGGACCACGTTGCCGCGTACCCAGGTGACCTCGAAGCGCGCCCGCAGCGCCGCGAAGTCGGTGGCATCGTCGACGTCGCCGGCGCGGACGAGAACGTTGTTGAGCGGCACGTTGACCACTGCGGTGACGCCGAGCACCACCAGGTACAGCAGCAGCCCGGCGACGACCCACGGCAGCACCGCCCGCCGCTCGGCCCCGAGGTGCAACGCCGCCGCCAGCAGCGTGAACAGCAGCGCTCCGCCGAAGCACACAGCGAACCACCCGTTGAGGATCGACTCGTTGATCCGCCGCATGGCGAGCACCAACGTCCTGTCGTCGGTACGGGCCAGCCCCGGCATGACCGCGTACGCGAAGGCGGCGAACAGCCCGGCGGTCAGGCCGGTGGTCACTGTGGCGGCGAACAGGCTGGCGGTACTCAGAACTCCCATCCGCCTATTGCACCCGCTGCCACGCGTGTCGACCAAACGCGACAGTGGTCACCGGGCCGGGGCGTGGGCGGCGAGCGGGTTGGTGAGGGTGCCGACGAACTGGAGAGCCGCCGACGGGTCGGCCAGGTCGATCATCTGCTGGTTGTCGCGCAGTTGCAGCCGGTTGAGGCAGGACAGCGTGAACTCCGGGGCGAACAGGTCGTAGTGGCGAACCCTCTCGGCCAGGTGCGGCACCCGGTCGAAGTAGTCGGCGGCGCAGGCCGCGACAGTGCGCCAGAAGTCGTCCTCGGCGAGCACACCGGCCTCGACCAGCACCGCGTTGAGGTGGCGCAGGAAGCAGTCCACCACGTCGGTGAAGATGCTCAGCAGCTTGGTGTCGTCGGGCACCTCGACGCGGATCCGCTCCACCGCCGCCGGCAGCTCGACCTCGTCGCTCATCACCGCGATCTCCTCGGCGATGTCCTTGAAGATCACCCGCTGGACCGTGTCCTGCTCGTCGAGGACCAGGATGACGTTCTCACCGTGCGGCATGAAGGCCAGGTCGTGGGCGTAGAAGCTGTGCAGCAGCGGGGTCAGGTAGGCGTCCAGGTAGCGGCGCAGCCACACCTCGGGCGCCAGGCCGGACCGGGCGATCAGCGCCGCCGCCAGTGAGCCGCCCTCGTCGTCGACGTGCAGCAGCGCGGCCATGGTGGACAGTCGCTCCCCCGGCGCCAGGTCGGGCACCGGGCTCTCCCGCCACAGGGCGGCCAACATTTTGCGGTACGGGGAGGTCCGATCGGTCGCCGCCTCGTACTGCCGGTGCCGGTAACCCACAGCGGCCCGCTCCCGGATGACGGTCAGGCCGGTGCCGGTCAGCACCTCGTCGGCGGCGATCAGGTCGGCCAGCCAGTCGTTGATCGCCGGGGTGGCCGCCATGTACGCGGCCGACAACCCCCGCATGAAGCCCATGTTCAGCACCGACAGCGCGGTCTTGACGTAGTGCCGCCCCGGCTCGCTGACGTTGAAGAAGGTGCGGATGGACTGCTGCGCGAGGTACACGTCCGGCCCGGGGCCGAGGTGCACCAGCCGCCGCTCGGCCAGCTCCCCGGCGAAGGTGACCGCCAGCTTGTTCCACCACTGCCACGGGTGCGCCGGGATCAGGTGGTAGTCGGCGAGGTCCAGCCCGAGATCGGCCATCGTGGCCGCGAACCGGGCCCGGGTCTCGGCGTCCAGCTCACGTTCGATGAGGGTGTCGTAGTCGAGGTCGGCGGCGCTGCTGAACGTCGAGTGGTCCCGGTGCGCGGCCAGCCACTCCAGCCGCACCGGCGCGGCGGCCTCCGGCGCGTACCTGTGGTACTCGTCGACCCCGAAGCCGAGCCGGCCGTTGTTCGCCACGAAGCAGGGGTGACCCTCGGTCATCGAGGTCTCGATGGTCTGGAAATCCGCCTCGGCCAGGTCGGCGGCGCTCGGCGCGGCCTGGGCCAGCTTGTACGCCGTACCGGCCAACGTCGAGGTGATCTCCTCCAGGTAGACCGGGAGCACCCGCGCGGAGAGCCCGAGGGTGTCGCGCAACTCGACGATGAGGTCCACCGCGTCCGGGGCCACTGAGGTGCCGTCACGGTGTCGGGTGATGCTGTCCGCATCGATCTGCCAGTGCGCCAGGGCCAGCACCCGCGCCGCGAACCGGTAGGTGGCAGTGCCGTCGTCGCTGCGGACCTCGTACCACCGCCGGTCGTCGGGGCCGGACACGGCTTGCGGGCTGAGCAGCCGCTCGTGGGTGAACTCGGCGAGCGCCTTGCGGACCAGCAGTCGGTTGGCCCGGGCCCACCGCTGCGGGGTGAGGTGCCCGACCGGGTCGCCGGAGGCGCTGTGCGCGGTGGCGACGGGCGGGTGGGTGGGGACGGCGGTGGTGGTCACGCCGGGGCTCCTTCGATTCGGGTGGCGGCGGCGCGGGCGGCGGCGGCCTGGAACTGGGCTCGGGTGCAGACGCTGAGCAGCGCGTCCTTCTCGGGCTTGGCGATCGGGCCGACGACAGTGAAGCCGACGGCGGCGTTCAGCGCGTGCACGGCGGTGTTGCGCACGTCCGGTTCGACCACCACCCGCCGCGTCGCGGGGTCGTCGAAGAGCCACGCCATGACGGTGCCGATCACCGCCCGGGTGAAGCCGTGCACGGGCGCGTCGACAGGCGCGCAGAGGAAGTGCATGCCCACATCACCGGGCTGGTGGTCGTACAGGCCGACCAGCTCGACGTGGGCCGGGTCGTAGCGCTCCGCGAGGAACGCGGGACTCCCCCGCCACAGGCCGAGGTACGCGTCGTGGTGCGGGTGCCCGGCGATCCGCCGGTACTCCTCGGCCACCTGGGCCTCGTCGGCGTCCTGCATCATCCAGAACGCCGCCTTCGGGTGGGTCACCCAGGTGTGCAGCAGCGCCGCGTCCGCGTCCGGATCCAGTGACCGCAGCGCGAACGCACCGAGCCCCTCGTCGACGCGGGTGAAGACGGTGGTCACGACGACACCCCGAACTCCTGGAAGGTGATGCTCTTCTCGATCGGGTAGTGCTCCCGGCCGAGCAGCTCACGAATGATCCAGGAGTTGCGGTACGCGCCCATGCCCAGGTCCGGTGAGGTGATGCTGTGCGTGTGGGTGCCCGCGTTCTGCAGGAAGATGCCCCGCCCGGTGTGGTCGATGCTGTAGTTGCGGGCCACGTCGAAGCGACCGTGCGCGTCCCAGCGGATCCGGTCCCGCACCGGGGCCAGGAACTCCGGCACCCGGTAGTGGTAGCCGGTGGCCAGGACGAGGCCCTCGGTACGCAGGGCGAAGTCGCGTTCCTGCTCCACCTGACGCAACCCCAGCGTGTACTGCCCGTCCTGGTGGTCGGCGCTGACCAACTCGGTGTTGGTGAGCAGGCGGGTGTTCACCGGCCCGTCCACGCTGTGCGCGTAGAGCAGGTCGAAGATGTCGTTGATCAGGTCGGCGTTGATCCCCTTGAACAGGCCCTTCTGCTCGGACTCCAGCCGGTAGCGGGTCGCCTCGGGCAGCGCGTGGAAGTAGTCCACGTAGTCCGGTGAGGTCATCTCCAGCGTCAGCTTGGTGTATTCGAGCGGGAAGAACCGCGGCGACCGGGTCACCCAGTTGAGCTGGTAGCCGTACCGGTCGATGTCGCCGAGCAGGTCGTGGTAGATCTCGGCGGCGCTCTGCCCGCTGCCCACCACAGTGATGCTGCGCTTGGTGCGCAGCGCCGCGCGGTGCGCCAGGTAGTGGGAGTTGTGCACCGCGTCGCCGGGCAACTCGGCCACGGCCGGGGGCAGGTGCGGCGGGGTGCCGGTGCCGAGCACCAGGTGCCGGGCCCGGTATGCGACGGTCTCCCCCGCGCCGGTGCTGGCCCGCACCACGTACCGCTCGTCGGCGGGGTCGAACTCCACAGTGGTCACGCTCTGGCCGAAGCGCAGGTTCGGCAGTTTCGCCGCCGCCCACCGGCAGTACGCGTCGTACTCGCTGCGCAGCGGGTAGAAGCTCTCCCGGATGTAGAACGGGTAGAGGCGGCCGATCTCCTTGAGATAGTTGAGGAACGAGTACGGCGACGTCGGATCGGCGAGGCTGACCAGGTCGGCGATGAACGGGGTCTGCAACCGGGCCGACTCCAGCAGCATGCCGGGGTGCCAGGCCAGGCTCGGCCGCGCCTCCAGGAACACCCCGTCCAGCTCGTCGATCGGCGCGGTGAGGCAGGCCAGGCCCAGGTTGTACGGCCCCAACCCGATGGCGATGAAGTCGTGGGTGGACATCGGGGTCTCCAGGCGCGGGTTCGTGGTCACCGGCGTCAGCCGACGGGGCAGGTCAGATCGGCGGCGACGTGGTCGTGCACGTACCGGCCGGCGTGGGTGGCGATCAGGTCGAGCACGTACCCGACGTCGTCGACGGTGGTGGCCGGGTTGAGCAGTGTGAACTTCAGGAAGTGCCGGCCGTCCACCCGGGTCCCGGCGACCACGGCGAGACCGGACGCCGCGAGGGCTTCCCGGGCGTGCAGGTTGGCGGCGTCGGCCAGCTCCCGGCCGGGGCCGGTGGGCAGGTAGCGGAACACCACGGTGCTCAACTCGGAGCGCGTCACCACCTCGAAGCGCGGGTCCTCGCTGACCAGTTGCCAGGCATCGGCGGCCCGGTCGACGACCTCGTCGAAGAGACCGCCGAGCGCGTCCGGGCCCATCACCCGCAGGGTGAGCCAGAGCTTCAACGCGTCGAAGCGGCGGGTGGTCTGCAAACTCTTGTCGACCTGGTTGGGGATGCGCTGCTCCACCATCCGGGCCGGGTTGAGGTAGTCGGCGTGGTAGGTGACGTGCCGCAACGTCCGCCGGTCGCGGACCAGCAGCGCGCTGGAGCTGACCGGCTGGAAGAACGACTTGTGGAAGTCGACGGTGACCGAGTCGGCCAGCTCGATGCCGTCGAGCAGGTGCCGGCGCGTCGGCGAGACGAGCAGACCGCAGCCGTACGCGGCGTCCACGTGCAGCCAGACGCCGGCTGCCGCGCAGATTCCGGCCAGATCCGCGAGCGGGTCGATCGAGCCGAAGTCGGTGGTGCCGGCGGTGCCGACGACGGCCATCACCACCAGCCCGGCCTGCCGGCACCGGGCGATCTCCTCGCGGACGGCGGCCGGCCGGATCCGTCGCCGGGCGTCGGTGGGCACGGCTATCACCGCGTCCGGGGCGAGGCCGAGCAGCTTGGCCGACTTCTGCACGCTGAAGTGACCGGCCGCGGAGGTGAGCACCCGCAGCCGGGGCAGCAGTTCGGCGCGGGCCGCCGGGCCGATGGCGTCGACGCACGCCTCCTCCCGGGCCAGCAGCAGGGCCTGCAGGTTGGACTGGCTGCCGCCGCTGGTGAAGATGCCGTCGGCGCCGGGGCCGAGGCCGATCCGCTCGGCGGTCCAGTCGATCAGCCGGCGCTCGATGAGGGTGGCCCCGGCGCTCTGGTCCCAGGTGTCCAGTGAGGAGTTCACAGCCGAGAGCACCGCCTCACCGAGCAGCGCCGGGATCGCCACCGGACAGTTGAGGTGGGCCAGGTAGCGGGGGTGGTGGAACCAGACGGCGTCGCGCAGGTAGACGTTCTCCAGCTCGTCCAGCGCGGCGCCGGCGTCGCCCAGCGGACGGTCCAGGTCCACCCGGTCCACCAGGGAGGCCAGCTCGGCGGGCGTGATTCCGGTGCCGGGACGGTCTACTGTGGCCACCCGGCGGGCGACCCGGGCGACGCCGTCGGCGATCGTCCGGCGGTACTGCTCGACCGAGCCGCCGTGCAGCAGCTGGGCACGCGCGGCGGTTGACGCCGCTTGCGGCGTGGTGGTCTCGACGGGGTACGTCGGCACGGTCACGGAATGTCCTTCCACGTTCTCGACGAGGGCAGCCGGAACCGACCCCAGGCGCGGCGGTGCGCCTCGGGGAGCGGTGTCCGTCAGCTGACCTTCTTCGCGTTCCGAATGGCGGTGGCGAGGTTCTCCAGCAGCGGCGCGGAGCCGGCGTACGAGAAGCGGGGTACCGCGTCCCAGGGGCTCACCTGGTTGGCCTTGACCGCCGGCAGTTGCTGCCAGGTCGGCTTGGCGGTGAGGTCCTTGGCCTGCAGCGCGGTGCTGCGGTTGTCCAGCAGGATCAGGTCGGCCGGGAACTTGCCGGCGCTCTCCCAGCTCAGCGCCTCGAAGTAGTCGCCGGCTTCGAGCTTGGTGGGGACCACGATGTCGACGCCCAGCTCGGCGAAGTACATCAGGTCGGTGCTGACCTTCGGGTTGGAGACGTAGAAGAGGTCGGGGCTGCCGGAGCAGGCCATCACCGTGATTCCGGGGTTGGCCTTGACCGCCTGCCGGACCGCCTCGGCAGCGGCGTCGAAGCGGGCCTTGCCGTCGGTGACCATCTTCGCGGACAGGTCCGCGCCGAGCGATTCGGCCAGCGCCGCGTACCGCTCGATGGGTTTGGTCATCGGCACCCGGGCGGTGGTGATCGCCACACTCGGCGCCAGCGGGAGGATCTTGGCCTTGCTCTCGTCCGGCACGTACCAGAGCGCGTCCGGGTCGTACATGTGGGTGACCAGCAGTTCGGGGCGCAGCGCCGCGTACTTCTCCAGGCTGAACTCGCCCCACACGTTGCCGAGGATCTCGACGCCCTCGACGTTCAGGTCGCCGGCCTGCGGGTCGGCGGTGCCGTCGGCGCGCCTGGTCTCACCGAACACGCCGACGAGCTGCTTGTCGAGACCGAAATCGATCAGAGCCGCCGCCACTCCGGTGAAGGCCACCACGCGGCTCGGACGGGCCGCCGCCTCGACCTTGGTGCCGCGGTCGTCGGTGAACGACCAGGGGCCACTTCCCTTGCCGGCAGCGGGCTTCGTGGCGTCTTCCTTGCCACAGGCGGCGAGCAGGGTGGCCAGCGTGGCAGCGCCACCGGCGGTCAGCAGGCCACGGCGGGAGAGGCGGCGGGCGGACAGGGCATCGGGCATGGTGTTGTCTTTCGATCAGGGGTTGGCCGGGGTCGACCGGGGCAGCGGGGTTAGGTTAGCCTAACCTCGGTCATTGTCAACAGCGGTTCGCCGTGTCGCCATCACCCCGGAGCCCACACTGGACGCCACACCCACCGTCACCCGACCGGCACCGACCGTGCCGGCCAGGGAAACGGCCGCACCCCCGAGCCGGCGTGGCCGTCGGGCGGCCCGCGCCGCCGGCCTGGTCACCGCCGTGGCGCTGCTCGCGGTGATCGTGGTGCTCAGCATCGCGGTCGGCGCGAAGGCCATGCCGCTCGCCGACGTCTGGTCCGGGTTGCTGCACCGCGACGCCACCGAGTACGCCGTGGTGCACCGGATGCGTCTGCCCCGCACGCTGCTCGGGCTGCTCGCCGGCGCCGCCCTCGGTGTGGCGGGCGCGGTCATGCAGGCCCTCACCCGCAACCCGCTCGCCGACCCCGGGCTGCTCGGCATCAACGCCGGCGCGTCCGCGGCCGTCGCCACCGCCGCCGCGTTCCTGGGCGTCACCGCCGTCGGCGGGTACGTCTGGTTCGCGCTGCTCGGCGCGGCGGCGGTGACCGCGCTCGTCTACGCCGTGGGCGGCGGACGCGGCGCCACCCCGGCCCGGCTCGCGCTGGCCGGGGCGGCGCTCAACGCCACCCTCTACTCCTACGTGAGCGCGGTCATGCTGCTGGACACCGCCTCGCTGGAGCGGCTGCGCTTCTGGACGGTCGGCTCACTGGCCAGCGCGGACACCGCGACCGTCACCCGCGTGCTGCCGTTCATCCTGATCGGGCTGCTGGTCGCGCTGGGCGCCGCCCGTCCGCTGAACGCGCTCGCGCTCGGCGATGACGGGGCGCGGGCCCTCGGCGCTCGACCCGCGCTGATCCGCGCCGCCGTGATCGTCGCGGTCACCCTGCTCTGCGGCGCGGCGACCGCCGCGTGCGGCCCGATCGTCTTCGTCGGGCTGCTGGTGCCGCACCTGGTCCGCGCCCTGACCGGCCCGGACCTGCGCTGGCTGCTGCCATACTGCGCGGTGCTCGCGCCCGCGTTGCTGCTCGGCGCCGACGTGCTCGGCCGGGTGCTGGGCCGCCCCGGGGAACTCCAGGTCGGCATGGTGACCGCCGTGCTGGGCGGTCCGCTCTTCCTGTGGCTGGTCACCCGCCGACGGGTGGCGCAACCGTGAGCGTCATCCGTGGTGGGGGGTTGTCGTTGCGGTTCCGGCCGCGCGCGTTGGGCGTCGGTGTCGGCGCGGCGGTGCTCGCGGCCGGGTTCGGCCTGGTGGCCCTGGGCAGTGGTGACTTCCCGATGGGGCCGGCGGACGTGCTGCGCACGCTGACCGGCGGCGGCACCCTGGCGGAGCAGTTCATCGTGCTCGACCTGCGTCTGCCGCGGCTGGTCACCGCCCTGCTGGTCGGCGCGGCGCTGGCTCTCGCCGGCACGGTGTTCCAGTCGCTGGTCCGCAACCCGCTGGGCAGCCCGGACATCCTGGGCTTCACCCAGGGCGCGTCGACCGGGGCGCTGGTGGTGGTCGTTCTCGGCGGCAGCAGCCTCGCCTTGGCCGGCGCGGCGGTCGTCGGTGGTCTCGGCACCGGCCTGGTGATCTACGCGCTCGCCTGGCGGCGCGGAGTGCACGGCTACCGGCTCATCCTGGTCGGCATCGGGGTGGCCGCGATCCTGACCGGCGTCAACGGTTACCTGCTGACCCGGGCGCCCCTGATGGACGCCGCCCGCGCGGTGCTCTGGCTCACCGGCAGCCTGGACGGGCGCGGCTGGGCCAACGCCGGGCCGTTGCTCGCCGTCCTGGTCATGCTGGCACCGCTGGTGCTCGTCGGCTGCGCCCCGGCGCTGCGGATGATGGAGTTGGGCGACGACGCGGCCAGCGCCCTGGGCGTGCCGGTACGACGGCTGCGCCTGGTGCTGCTCGCCGCCGCCGTCCTGCTGGTCTCGTTCGCGGCGGCCGCCGCCGGCCCGGTGTCCTTCGTGGCGCTGGTCGCCCCGCACGTGGCGAAACGACTGACCCGGGCCCCGGGCCCGAACCTGCTGCCGTCGATGGCCGTCGGCGCGGCACTGCTGGTCGGGGCCGACCTGGTGGCGCAGCGCGCGTTCGCCGGGCATCAACTCCCGGTCGGCGTGGTGACCGGCGTGATCGGCGGCGGTTACCTGGTCTGGCTGCTGGCGATGGAACGTCGGGCGGGCCGGCTGTGAACACCCGTGACGCCCTCGAAGGAGCACCCATGCGACCCGGCGATTCCCGGCTCGGCGGCACCGCGCTGACCCTCGCCTACGACCAGCGCACCATCGCCGAGAACCTGACCGTGGCGGTGCCCGACCGGTCCTTCACGGTGATCATCGGCCCGAACGCGTGCGGCAAGTCGACGCTGCTGCGCGCACTGTCCCGGATGCTGCGCCCCAGCGCCGGTGCGGTGCTGCTGGACGGGCGGGACATTCACGACCTGCCGGCCCGCACTGTGGCCCGTACGCTCGGCCTGCTGCCGCAGTCGTCGATCGCGCCGGACGGCATCAGCGTCGCCGAACTGGTCGCCCGGGGACGCTACCCCCACCAGGGGCTGCTGCGGCAGTGGTCGCGCGAGGACGAACGGGTGGTCGAGGAGTCGATGGTCGCGACCGGGGTCGACGACCTCGCCGAACGGGCGGTGGACGAGTTGTCCGGCGGGCAGCGGCAGCGGGTCTGGATCGCCATGGCGCTGGCCCAGCAGACACCCCTGCTGCTGCTCGACGAGCCGACCACGTACCTCGACATCGCCCACCAGATCGAGATCCTGGATCTCTGCGCCCGGCTGCACGAGGAGCAGGGCCGCACGCTGGTCGCGGTGCTGCACGACCTGAACCACGCGGCCCGCTACGCCACCCACCTGATCGCCATGCGCGACGGACGGGTGGTGGCCGCCGGGGAACCGGCGTCGGTGGTCACCGCCGACCTGGTGGCGGAGGTGTTCGGGCTGCCCTGCCGGGTGATCGACGACCCGGAGACGGGCACCCCGCTGGTCGTCCCCGCGGCCCGACGCCGCGCCACCACCCTGGCCCCGGAGCCGGCGTGAGCGAGCACAGCGAGCCAACCAGAACCGCTCAGCGTTTCCGCGACCCGTGGGGGGTGCCGCACCTGCGGGCCGACGACCCGCTCGCACTGGCGGCCGCGCAGGGCCGGGTGACCGCGTACGACCGGGCCTGGCAGATTGAGGTAGAACGGCACCGCGCCCAAGGCACCAGCGCGGCGTTCCTCGGCCCCGACGCGCTCGGCTGGGACCGGTTCGTCCGGCAGGTCCGGCTCGACGACACCGCACGCCGCTGCCACGCCTCGCTGGACCCGGCGACCGCCGAGTGGGTGGGCGCCTACGTGGACGGCGTCAACGCCGGTCTCGCCGCCGGGGCAGCCCGGTCACCGGAGTTCGCCGCCACCGGGCTGCGCCCGGGTCGGTGGGAACCGTGGACACCGCTCGGGGTCTGGCTGGGCCACCACATCCTGTTCGCGGGGTTCCCCGGCAAGCTGTGGCGCGAGCACGTGGCGCAACGGCTCGGGCCGGACGCGATAGACCGGTTCGCCACCGACGGGCCGGCCGTGGCCGGCAGCAACGGGTGGCTGCTCGCCGCGGAGCGCACCGGCACCGGGGCCGCGCTGCTCGCCGGCGACCCGCACCGGTTCATCGAAGATCCGGGCGTCTACCAGCAGATCCGGCTGGCCTGCCCGGAGTACGACGTGGTAGGTCTCGCGGTGCCGGGCGTGCCGGGCCTCGCGCACTTCGGGCACGCCGGTCCGGTGGCCTGGGCGATCACCAACGCGATGGCCGACTACCAGGACGTGTACGCCGAGCGGCTGCGCCGCGACGGCCCCCGGGTGCAGGCGCTCGGCCCGAACGGCTGGCGTTCGGCGCACCGGCACGTCGAGACAATCGAGGTGGCCGGCGCCGGCCCGGTCGAGGTCGAGGTGATCGAGACCGACCGTGGTCCGGTGATCGCCGGTGGGCCGGACGACGAGACGGCGCTCAGCCTGCGCTACCCGCCCCGGGTCCGGGGTGACCTCGGTTTCGCGACGCTGCCGGAGCTGCTGCACGCCCGTACCGTGACCGACGTGGACCACGCGCTGCGGCACTGGGTGGAGCCGGTCAACGTGGTGCAGGCGGCGGACACCGCAGGAGGGCTGCTGCACCGGGTCGCCGGGGCGGTGCCGGTACGGCACCCGGAGAACGGTCGGCGGGTGGTCCCCGGATGGGACGCCGCGTACGGGTGGCAGGGCTGGCACGCGCCGATGCCCCGCGCCGAGGTGGTCGGTCGGGCGGTGATGGCAAACGAGCGCGGGCTGGCGGCGCCGCTCGGGGTGGAGTTCGCCCCACCACACCGGGCGCGGCGCATCGCCGAACTGCTCGACGCCTGTCCGGCCTGGACGGCCGACGAACTGGCCACTGTGCACACCGACACGTACCTGGGCGCGGCCGGGCCACTGCTGGCGGTCCTCACCGAGTCGACGGGGCTCGGCCCGGCCGCCGCCGCGCTGCGTGAACGGCTGCTGCGCTGGGACCGCCGGATGGCCGCCGACAGCACTGACGCGGCGGCCTACGCCATTCTGCGGGCGGCCGTCGTACGCCGGATCGCCGCCCACCCGGCGCTGGCCGCGCTGGCCGAGCCGCCCGCGTACCCCGAGGTGTTCGCGCCCTGGCTGGCGCTGACGCCGCGCGTCGGTTACGCGCTGGAGCACCTGCTCGGTTCGGCCCCGCTGCCGGGTGTGGACATCGCCGCGCTGGTGGGCGCGGCCGCCGAGGAGGTCGGCGACACGGCCGGGCAGGCGCCCTGGGGGGATCTGCACCGGCTGGCGCCGTGGCGGGCCCTGCCCGCCCCGGACGCCGGGCCCGGCCCCCGGCTCGACGGTGACCACGACTGCGTGTTGGCCACCTCCAGCGTCCCCGGAGTCACCCACTGGTGCTTCCGGGGGCCGGCGGCGCGCTTCGTCTGGGACCTGGCCCGCCGCTCGGACAGCCGCTGGGTGGTCCCGTTGGGCGCCTGCGGGGTGCCCGGCGACCCGCACCACGACGACCAGAGCCCCGCCTGGCTGGCCGGGGACCTGCTGCCGGTCAGCACGGACTGGGATCAGCTCGCCGAGGAACGTCACTGACGGCACCGGCCGCGGGGCGGGGGGGGGGGGGCTCCCCCCCGGGGGCCGGCCGGGGGGGGGGGCCG
>NZ_JBEXIM010000055.1:0-33745 GCF_040608575.1 Micromonospora sp. NPDC005171
CTTCGAAGCCACCGGGTCGGACCTGCTACCAGCGTTCCAGGCAGCCTGAATACGATCAACACATCGACCCTGTCCGTCGAAACGGGTCAAGCCCACTGCGGCTCCTCCACTCGCTGCTTAACCGCGCCGTCAATCGAGCCATGGCGCGAGACAGGGTCAAGCGCAACGTTGTGGCACTCTGCGAAGTGCCCACAGGTAGCGGCGGCCGTCCCTCGAAGTCGCTGACGCTCGACCATGCCAAGGCGCTTCTCATCGCTGCCGAGAGCAGCTCGTTGCACGCCTACATCGTCGTCTCACTACTGACCGGCGCTCGCACCGAGGAACTGCGAGCCCTCACCTGGTCACACGTCGACCTCGCCGGCAAGCCGGACAACGATCCCCCGGTGCCGCCATCCATTCAGGTCTGGCGCTCCGTCCGCGCCGACGGAGACACCAAGACCAAGAAATCGCGTCGCACCCTGGCTCTGCCGGCCCGGTGCGTCACCGCGCTCACCACCCACCACGAGCGCCAAGGCCAGCCCACCGCTGACCGCCTCGTCTTCGCCTCAGCCGCCGGCACGGCCCTCGACCGGCACAACGTGCTCCGGGCCTTCCGCCCCGTCGTCGCCAAAGCGGGCCTCGACCCGCGCGACTGGACACCCCGCGAACTGCGGCACAGCTTCGTGTCCCTACTGTCCGACAGCGGCATGAGCCTCGAACAGATCGCGGACCTCTGCGGCCACTCCGGTACGACGGTCACCGAAACCGTCTACCGGCACCAACTACGGCCGGTGCTCCTAGGCGGCGCAGTCGCCATGGACCGGATCTTCGACGCTGAGGCGTAGTCACCCAGTTAGTCACCCAGGTACGACAAAGGGGCCGTCTCGATCTTCCGAGATGGCCCCTCACCTGCGTCGGGACGGCCGGATTCGAACCGACGACCCCTTGACCCCCAGTCAAGTGCGCTACCAAGCTGCGCCACGTCCCGCCCCCGCGTGGTTTCCCCCGCGGCAGCCGGTACAGCTTAGCGCAGCGGCTTCGGGTCGTCCGCACAGGCCCCACCGGCGTCGCGACCTGACCGAACCACCGCACACCTCCTAAAGCGTCCTAGGAGGGTGGGTTTGGAGAGGGAAATGCCGGATGGGCGGGGTCGCCCATCCGGCATTTGGGGAGTACTGGACCGCGTCAGCCGTGCGCCTTGCCTCGGCCGCCGGGGCCGAGCTTCTTGCGCGGGCGGACCGAGATCTCGATCGGGCTGCCCTCGTACCCGAATTCCTCGCGCAGCTTGCGCTCGACGAAGCGCTGGTAGCCGGCGTCCAGCGGGCCGGTGGTGAAGAGCACGAACCGTGGCGGCGCCACACCGGCCTGCGTCGCGAACAGGATCCGCGGCGCACGTCCACCGCGTACCGGGTGGGGGGTTGCCTGCACCAGCGCGGTGAGCCACTGGTTGAGGTGCGCGGTCGGCACGCGGGTTTCCCAGCTGGCCAACGCCTTGTTCAGGGCGGGGGCCAGCTTGTCCACGGCACGGCCGGTCATCGCCGACAGGTTCAGCCGGATCGCCCAGGGGATGCGGCGCAACTCCCGGTCGATCTCCTTGTCCAGGTAGTACCGACGGTCGGCGTCAACCAGGTCCCACTTGTTGAACGCGATGACCAGCGCCCGGCCCGACTCGGTCACCATCGACAGGATCCGCTGGTCCTGCTCACTGATCGGCTCGCTGGAGTCCAGCAGCACCACGGCCACCTCGGCGGCCTCGATCGCGCCGGCGGTCCGCAGGCTGGCGTAGTACTCGGTGCCGCTGGCCTTGCCGACCCGCTTGCGCAGCCCGGCGGTGTCCACCAGCTGCCAGGTCTGACCGCCGATCTCGACCAGGCTGTCCACCGGGTCCACAGTGGTGCCCGCCACCGAGTCGACGACCGCCCGCTCCTCGCCGGAGAACCGGTTGAGCAGGCTGGACTTGCCGACGTTCGGCCGGCCGACCAGCGCCACCCGACGCGGACCACGCGGACGGTTCTCCACGATCGCCGGTGCTTCCGGCAGCGCGGCGAGGATGGCGTCCAGCAGGTCGCCGGAGCCGCGTCCGTGCAGCGCTGACACCGGGAAGGGCTCACCGAGACCGAGCGACCACAGCGAGGTGGCCTCCATCTCGATGGAGTTGTTGTCGGCCTTGTTGGCCACCAGGATCACCGGCTTGGCGCTGCGCCGCAGCATCTTCACCGCCGCCTCGTCGACGTCGGTGGAGCCCACCATCGCGTCGACCACGAAGAGCACCACGTCGGCGGTGACGACAGCGGTTTCGGCCTGTGCCGCGATGGCCGCGGCCCGGTCCTTCGCGTCCGGTTCCCAGCCGCCGGTGTCCACCACCGTGAACGCCCGGCCGTTCCACTGCGCGTCGTACGGGACCCGGTCGCGGGTCACGCCAGGAACGTCCTCGACGACCGCCTGCCGGCGGCCGATGATCCGGTTGACCAGGGTCGACTTGCCCACGTTGGGGCGGCCGACCACGGCCACCACCGGCTGCGGGCCGCTCGGTTCCTCCACGACGACGTCGGGCTCACGCAGCTCGACCCACCCACCACCATCGCTACTCATGCCACTCCCCGCTCGGTGAGCAGGTCGCGCATCCGCGCCACGACCTCGTCGATGCCCAGCTCAGTGGTGTCCAGCACCACCGCGTCGGGTGCCTGGGCCAGCGGGTTGACCTTGCGGGTCGAGTCGAGCCGGTCCCGCCGGGCCAGGTCGGCGGCCGTGGCCGCGACGTCGGCGGCGTCCTCGGCGCTGCGCCGGGCGGCACGGGCCTCCTCGGAGGCGGTCAGGAAGACCTTCAGGTCGGCGTCAGGCGCCACGACCGAGCCGATGTCCCGGCCCTCGACCACTATCCGACCAGCGTTGGCGATCATCTCGCGCTGCCGGGTGACGAGCAGCTCACGGACAGCCGGCACGGCGGCGACGGCCGAAACGGCGCCGGTCACCTCCGGGCCCCGGATATCCGCGTCCACGCCCACGCCGTCGACGGTCACGGCGTACCCCTGCGGGTGGGTGCCGATGTGCAGCTTGACCTCGCTGGCGACCTTGGCCACCGACGCGGCGTCGGTGAGGTCCACGCCGGAGCGCAGCACGGCCCACGTGATCGCCCGGTACATCGCCCCGGTGTCCAGGTAGCGCGCACCGATCCCGACGGCGAGCCGCCGCGACACGGTGGACTTGCCCGAACCGGACGGCCCGTCCACAGCGACCACACATCGCCCGTACCGTACGTTTTCCTCCACCGTGTCCTCCTCAGCCCGTACCTCACGGATCGCCCGGTGAGCTGGCGCCGCAAGCGGTTGTCAATCGTCATCAATCATGCCCGGGTGCGTTTACGAACCCACGCGCGACGCCGCCGGAGGCGACCCACGCCACCCGGGCGGCCGCGTCCCGGCCATCGGTGGAGCCTACCGGCTGCCGTACCCCGAACTCGGGGGTCAGTCACCCACCGCGTTGAACAGGGCGGCAACCTCGGCGTTTGTCAACCGCCGAATCCGTCCGGTGCGCAGTTCACCCAGCCGGATCGGCCCGATCGAGGTACGCACCAGCCGGGTGACCGGGTGTCCGACCTCCTCCATCAGCCGTCGGACGATGTGCTTGCGGCCCTCGTGCAGGCTCAGCTCCACCTGGGCGGACTTACCCAGCGTATCCACCACCTTGAACGAGTCGACCTTGACCGGCCCGTCCTCCAGCTCGACGCCGGCCAACAGCCGCTTGCTCAGGTTGCGCGGGATCGGCCCGACCACCTCGGCGAGGTAGGTCTTCAGCACCTGGTACGAGGGGTGCATGAGCTTGTGCGCGAGGGTGCCGTCGTTGGTGAGCAGCAGCAGCCCCTCACTGTCCGCGTCGAGCCGCCCCACGTGGTAGACCCGCTGCTCCACCCGGTTGCCGATGAACTCGGCCAGCTCGTTGCGCCCCTTGTCGTCCGCCATGGAGGTCACCACCCCGCGCGGCTTGTTCATCGCCACGTAGACCAGGCGGATGTCGACCTGGAGGCGCTCCCCGTCCACGTGGATCACGGAGGTGGCCGGGTCGACCTTGTCGCCGAGCTTGGCGACCCGCCCGTCCACGGTGACCCGGCGGCGGAAGATCAGGTCCTCACAGGCGCGCCGGGAACCCACGCCGGCGGCGGCGAGCACCTTCTGCAGGCGCTCAGCCCCCTCGTAGACGGGGGCGTCGGGTTTCGGGGAACGGTTATCGGGTCGCATCAGCAAGCTCTTCTACGTCGTCGGGCAGGAAGGGTGCGAGGGGCGGCAGCTCGTCGACGGTGTTCAGCCCGAGCTTCTCCAGGAACAGCGTGGTGGTCCGGTACAGGAACGCCCCGCTGTCCGTTTCGGTGCCGCACTCCTCGATGAGGCCGCGGGTGACCAGCGTACGGATGACCCCGTCGCAGTTCACACCCCGGATGGCTGAGATTCGCGAACGGGTCACTGGCTGCTTGTACGCAACCACGGCGAGCGTCTCCAACGCCGCCTGGGTCAGTCGTACGGACTGCCCGTCCAACACGAACCGCTCGACGTACGTAGCGTATTCCGGCCGCGTGTACAGCCGCCACCCGCCCGCCGCCCGGCGCAGCTCGAACCCGTGCCCGGCCGCGGTGTAACCGGCGGCGATCTCGTCGAGCATCGGCCCGACCCGCTCGGCAGGCTGCTCCAGCACCTGGGCCAGGACCAACTCGCTGACCGGCTCGTCGACCACCAGCAGGATCGCCTCCAACGCGCCGCGCAACTCGGCGTCGGACAGCTCGGGCGCCGGCTCCGGCGCGGCCGTCGCGCGCCGTCGTCCCGCCTGCTGCCGCCGGGGTACGTCCCCAGCGTCACCCGACTCCCCCGGGGTGCCCTCCGTCACCCCGCCGAGGTTCGGCCCGGTCGAGCCCACCTCGTCCGAGGCCGCCTCAACACGATTCGGCTCACCGGGGCCCACCTCGCCCAGGCCCTGCCCGTCCGGGTCAACCTGATTCGGCGCGACCGCGTCCGGGTCAGCGGAGCTGGCGGCGGGTTCGGGCTCCGGTCGGGGCGACGCCGGTTCAGGTTCTTCGGTGTCCGGTGGCGCGGCTGACTCGTCCGGCGAGGTGGGTGTGTCCTCGGCGACGGGCGGGCGGGGGCGGTCCCACGGGGGGACCCAGGCGGCAGCCTGGTCGGCCAGCGAGTCCCGGCGTTGCTCGTCACTCATCCCGCGCACCCTCCGTCGTACTCGTCCCGGCCGGCCCGTCGGCCTCCCCGACCGACACGGGCCCAGCCCCCGCCGACACCGGCCCAGGCCCCACCGACACGGGCCCAGCCCCCGCCGACACCGGCTCAGGCCCCACCGACGGCCCCACCGACTCAGGCCCAGGCCCCACCGAAGGTCCGACCGACGCCGGCTCAGCCTCCACCGAAGGCGCCACCGACGACGGCTCAGACTCGGGCGGCTCCGGGTCGGCCGGGGTGCCGGCGTACTCGTCGACGTGCAGCTCGGTGTCGCCGTCGGCCGGGCCGGTCCAGCGCACTGTCAGCTCCTCCAGGGCCTGCTCCTGCACGAAGGAGACCAGGCCCTCCCGGTACAGCTCCAGCAACGCGAGGAATCGGGCCACCACCTCCAGGGTGGCCTCGCAGTCGGCGCACAGCAGCGAGAACGTGGCGGTGCCAGCCCGGCGCAGTCGGGCGGTGAGGATGGCCGCGTGCTCCCGGACACTGACCCGGACCATGTGCACGTGGGCGATGGAGACCTCCGGCACCGGCTTCGGGGTCATCGCCTTCACGGCCAGCTTCAGCAGTCGCTGGGGGCCGATGCCGAGCACCAGGTCGGGCAGCGCCTCGGCGTACCGGGGTTCCAGGCTGACGGCGCGCGGATAGCGTCGGCCGCCGACGGCCTCCAGCTCGGCGATGTGCGCCGCCGCCTCCTTGTACGCCTTGTACTGCAACAGCCGGGCGAAGAGCAGGTCCCGTGCCTCCAGCAGGGCGAGGTCGGCTTCGTCCTCCACCTCGGCGGCGGGCAGCAACCGGGCCGCCTTCAGGTCGAGCAGGGTCGCGGCGATCAGCAGGAACTCGCTGGCCTCGTCCAGGTCCCAGTTGTCGCCCATGGCCCTGATGTAGGCGATGAACTCGTCGGTGACCGTGTGCAGGGCCACCTCGGTGACGTCGAGTTTGTGCTTGCCGATCAGTTGCAGGAGCAGGTCGAACGGGCCGGTGAAGTTGGCCAGCCGGACCGTGAAACCGCTGGCGACCGGGTCGGCGGGCGGTACACCGTCGACCACGGCCGCGTCGGCGGTCTCGGGCGGGTCGAGGGGTGGCGCGGTCACCGGACGACCGTAGTCCACGAGGCGGGCACCGGGCGTTCCGGCTACCGCTCCGACTGGGCGGCGATCACCTCGCGGGCCAGCTGACGGTAGTTACGTGCCCCGGAGGAGGCCGGGTCCATCGTCGTGATGGGGGCACCGGCCACGGTGGACTCGGGGAACTTGACCGTCTTGGTGATGACCGTCTGGTAGACCTTGTCGCCGAACGCCTCCACCACTCGCTGGAGGACCTGGCGGCAGTGCGTGGTGCGGCTGTCGTACATGGTGGCGAGGATGCCTTCGAGCTCCAGGTCGAAGTTGAGCCGCTCGCGCACCTTGTCGATGGTGTCCAGCAGCAGTGCCACGCCGCGCAGGCTGAAGAATTCGCACTCCAGCGGGATGAGCACGCCGTGTGCGACGGTCAGCGCGTTGATCGCCAGCAGGCCGAGCGACGGCTGGCAGTCGATCAGGATGTAGTCGTACTCCTTGCGGACCGTGCGCAGGACCCGGGCCAGGGCCATCTCCCGGGCGACCTCGTTGACGAGCTGGATCTCGGCGGCGGAGAGGTCGATGTTGGCCGGCAGCAGGTGCAGGCCCGCCACGTCGGTCTTGATGAGGACGTCCTCGGCGATCACGTCGTCCTGCATGAGCAGGTTGTAGACGGACAGGTCGAGGTTGTGCGGGTTGACGCCCAGGCCCACCGAGAGCGCGCCCTGCGGGTCGAAGTCGACAAGCAGCACCTTGCGGCCGTACTCGGCGAGTGCCGCGCCCAGGTTGATGGTGGTGGTGGTCTTCCCGACGCCACCCTTCTGGTTGGCCATCGCGATGATGCGCGCGGGGCCGTGCCGATCGGTGGGCATCGGCTCCGGAATGGGCTTACGCATCGTGTAGGCAGCCGGGTCCGCAGGACCCAGGTCCGCGCCGAGCGTGGCCTGCTGCTCGCGGAGCTCCGACGTCCAGGTCTCGGCACGGTCACCGTTGCCAGCCATGTGCTCGTTGCCCCCTCCCGACGACCCACCCGGCGTCGGAGCCGTCCGACGTCCTTCGCGGCGCCGCTGCGCACCCCGGTCGTGTCGCTCCAGGAGGTCCGCGCCGATGCCGACTGTACGCCACCGACCAGCAGGGGCTTCGGCACCGGCCCGGCGTGTCGGCGTCGACCGCGACCGGTTCAGCCCTGGGCGCGCGGGTGCGCGGTGGCGTACACCTCGCGCAACCGCTCCACGGTGACCAACGTGTAGACCTGGGTGGTGGTCACCGACGCGTGGCCGAGCAGCTCCTGGACCACCCGGACGTCGGCGCCGCCGTCGAGCAGATGGGTGGCGTACGAGTGGCGCAGGGTGTGCGGGGAGACGGCGGCGGGCCCGTCGACGGGCAGCCCGGCCCGGTCGGCGGCGCGGCGCAGGATGCCCCAGGCGCCCTGGCGGGACAGCGCGCCGCCGCGGGCGTTGAGGAACACCGCCGGGGTGCCCCGGCCGGCGGCGGCCAGCCCGGGGCGGGCCCGGACCAGGTAGGCGCGGACCGCGTCGACGGCGTACCCGCCGATGGGCACCAGCCGCACCCGGCCGCCCTTGCCGCGCAGCAGCACCGTGCCCTCGTCGGTGTCGAGGTCGTCAACGGCGGCGCCGACCGTCTCGGAGATGCGCGCGCCGGTGCCGTACAGGAACTCCAGCAGTGCCCGGTCGCGCAGCGCGAGGGACGCGTCGTCGCCGGTCGCGGTGATCGGGCCGGCGGTTTCCAGCAGCCGGATCACGTCGTCGACAGGTAGCGCCCGGGGCAGCCGCCGCGGCGGCGTGGGCGGGCGGACGTCGCGGCTCGGATCGGCGCCGGCCAGCCCTTCGCGCAGCGCGAAGCGGTGCAGGCCGCGTACCGCGCTGGCGGCGCGGGCGGCGGAGGAGACCGCCAGCGGCGGGTGGTTGTCGTCGCCGGCGCGCAGCCGTGCCAGGTGGGTCTCGACGAGGCCGGCGCCGACCGACGCGAGGTCGGTGACGCCGGCATCGGCGAGGGTCACGAGATAGCGGTCCAGATCCCGACGGTACGAGGCGAGCGTGTTCGCGGAGAGGCCACGTTCGACGGTCAGGTGGTCGAGGTAACCGCGAACGGCACGGCGCAGCGCCGGCGTGGGCAGGGCGCCCACGCCGGCGGAGTCCGTGCCGCTGGTCAGCCCGCCACCGTTCAGGCCAGCGCGTCGGCCAGCGGGAGCACGTCCATGCCGTGCGCCTCGGCCACCGGGCCGTAGGTGACCTGACCGGCGTGGGTGTTGAGGCCCAGCGCCAGCGCCGGGTCGTTGCGCAACGCCTCGCGCCAGCCCTGGTTGGCCAGTTCGAGGGCGTACGGCAGGGTGACGTTCGTCAGCGCGTAGGTGCTGGTGTTCGGCACCGCGCCGGGCATGTTCGCGACGCAGTAGAAGATCGACTCGTGCACCTTGTAGACCGGGTCGGCGTGCGTGGTGGGGCGCGAGTCCTCGAAGCAGCCGCCCTGGTCGATGGCGATGTCGACGAGCACGCTGCCCGGCTTCATCCGGGAGACCAGCTCGTTGGAGATCAACGTCGGGGCCTTCGCGCCGGGCACCAGCACCGCGCCGATGACCAGGTCGGCGTCGAGCACGGCCCGCTCGACCTCGTACGCGTTGGAGGCGACGGTCTGCAGGTGGCCCCGGTAGATCGCGTCGGCCTGGCGCAGCCGGGCGACGTTCTTGTCCAGCAGCAGCACCTCGGACTGCAGGCCCAGCGCGATCGCGGCGGCGTTCATGCCGGAGACGCCGGCGCCGATGACCACGGTCTTGGCCGCGTAGACGCCGGAGACACCGCCGGGCAGCACACCCCGCCCACCGCCGGTACGCATCATGTAGAAGGCGCCCACCTGCGGGGCGAGCCGGCCGGCGACCTCGGACATCGGGGCGAGCAGCGGCAGCGACCGGTCGGGCAGCTCGACGGTCTCGTAGGCGATGCCGGTGACCTTGCGGTCGATCAGCGCGTCGGTGCACTCCTTGGAGGCGGCCAGGTGCAGGTAGGTGAAGAGCACCTGCCCCTCGCGCATCCGGTGGTACTCCTCGGCGATCGGCTCCTTGACCTTGAGCACCAGCTCGGCGGTCTCCCACACCTCGTCGGCGGTGGCGAGGATCTTCGCGCCGGCGGCGGCGAACTCCTCGTCGGTGATGCTGGAGCCAACCCCGGCGCCGGACTCGACGAAGACCTGGTGACCGCTGCGGGTGAACTCGTTGACGCCCGCTGGCGTGATCGCCACGCGGTACTCGTGGTTCTTGACCTCGCGTGGGATTCCGACCTTCACGATGCAGACACCTCTCTTCGGGGCTGCTCTCCCCCGACTGCTCGGTGCCACGACGGCCCCTTTGCCGCCGCGGTACACCGGTCCCGCGGCGGCAGTCTAGGCGCGCCCGGCGCTGTCGCGAGCCAGCACAGTGGCATCCGGTGCCCGGGTGTCCTGACGAAGTGTCAGGCCTCCCGCATCCGGCGATCGAGCAGCACCCTCAGCCGACAGGACAGTGTTTCACCATTATCGTCCCATCTAGCGGGTGGCGGTGCGGACAGCCGGTGAGTGGATCACTAATGTGACCGCC
The DNA here is from genome assembly GCF_040608575.1 of Micromonospora sp. NPDC005171. NCBI lineage: Bacteria > Bacillati > Actinomycetota > Actinomycetes > Micromonosporales > Micromonosporaceae > Micromonospora > Micromonospora sp. NPDC005171. The sequence goes on from NZ_JBEXIM010000055.1 coordinate 9,840, forward strand.
CATGACCACTCCTCCTTACCAGCCCGGATACCCCCAGCCGGGGTATCCCCAGGGCGTTTCCGACAAGAGCAAGGTCGTCGCGGGCATCCTCGGCATCCTGCTCGGCACCTTCGGTGCCGGTCGGTTCTACACCGGACACACCAAGATCGCCGTCCTCCAGCTCGTCGTGGGCGTCTGCACCGGCGGCATCGGCGGCCTCTGGGGCCTCGTCGACGGCATCCTCATCCTGGTCAACGGCGGCACGGACGCGCAGGGCCGTCCGCTGCGCGACTGACAGACCGGACAGCGAAAGGGGCCCCGCGGCTGACCGCGGGGCCCCTTTGGCGCGTACTCCCGCCGGCTGGACCGGCGGCGACGCTCAGCGCGGCAACGGCGCGTCCGCCCGGCGCAGAGACGTGAAGCCGGAGTCCCGGGCGTGGGCCGCGGCCAGCAGCCCGGCCACCGCGGACGCGTTGGTGATCTCACCGGCCAGGACCATGGCGACCGCCTCGTCCAGGTCGATCCGGACGACCTGGAGGTCGGCCTCCTCGTCGTGGCGTTCGTGCCGCTCGTCGGCCGGCACATCGCCGAGGTCCCGGGCCAGGAACACCCGGACGATCTCGTTGGTGAACCCGGGCGAACTGTGCAGGTCGACGAGCACGTCGACCCGCCCGGCGGTGAGATCGGCCTCCTCGGCCAACTCCCGCAGCGCCGCCGCCGGCAACTCCTCCCCGGAGACGTCCATCAGGCCGGCCGGCAGCTCCCACAGGTGCCGCCCGACCGGGTGCCGGTACTGCCGGATCAGCACCACCTGACCGGCGTCGTCGAGCGCCACCACGGCCACCGCCCCGACGTGCCGGACGAGGTCACGCAGCCCGGTCCCACCGCCCGGCATGGTCACCTCCTCGGTGACCACGTCGAAGATCCGCCCCCGGTACCGCTCCTCCCGGGACCGCACCTCGTAGCGGTGCTCCAACCCGCTCACGAGGTGGACGCGGCCTTCGTCGCGGCACCGTTGCGGGCGGCCTTGCGCGTCGTCGGGGCCTCCGCCGCCGCGTCCAGGTCGACCGGCAGCTGGTCGGCCTGCGAGTACGCCACCGCGGCCTTGACGAACGAGGCGAACAGCGGGTGCGGGCGGGTCGGCCGGCTCTTCAACTCCGGGTGGGCCTGGGTGGCCACGAAGAACGGGTGCAGGCTCCGGTCCAGTTCGATGAACTCGACCAGCCGGCCGTCCGGCGAGGTGCCGGAGATGTGCAGGCCCGCCTTCGTCAGCGCGTCCCGGTAGGCGTTGTTCACCTCGTAGCGGTGCCGGTGCCGCTCGCTGATCTCGGTGCTGCCGTACGCCTCGGCGACGATCGAGCCCTCGGTGAGCGTCGCCGGGTACGCGCCCAGCCGCATGGTGCCGCCCAGGTCTCCCCGGCCGGCGACGATGTCCTCCTGGTCGGCCATCGTGGCGATGACCGGGTGGGCCGCCTGCTCGTCGAACTCCAACGAGTTGGCGCCGTCCAGGTCGGCCAGGTGCCGGGCCACCTCGATGGTCATGCACTGCAGGCCGAGGCAGAGGCCGAGCAGCGGGATGCCGGCCTCCCGGGCGTACCGGGCGGTGCCGATCTTGCCTTCGATGCCGCGGACGCCGAAGCCGCCGGGGATGAGGATGCCGTCCACGCCGGCCAACGCCGCGGCGGCGCCGGCGGGGGTGACGCACTCGTCGCTGGGCACCCAGCGCAGCTGCACCCGGGCCCGGTGGCCGAAGCCCGCCGCCCGGATCGCCTCACTCACCGACAGGTACGCGTCGGGCAGGTCGACGTACTTGCCGACCACCGCCACGGTGACCGTGTGCCGGGGGCGGTGCACCCGCTCCAGCAGGTCGTCCCAGCTGGCCCAGTCCACGTCCCGGAAGGAGAGGCCGAGCCGGCGCACCACGTACGCGTCGAGCCCCTCCCGGTGCAGCACCTTCGGGATGTCGTAGATGCTCGGGGCGTCCGGGGCGGCGACGACCGCCTCGGCGTCCACGTCGCAGTAGAGCGACAGCTTCTCCTTGAGCTTCACCGGGATCTCCCGGTCGCAGCGGAGCACGATCGCGTCGGGCTGGATGCCGATGTTGCGCAGCTGCGCCACCGAGTGCTGGGTCGGCTTGGTCTTCAGCTCACCCGACGGCGCCAGGTACGGCACCAGCGAGACGTGCAGGTAGAAGCAGTTGTCGCGGCCCAGGTCGTGACGGACCTGGCGGATCGCCTCCAGGAACGGCAGCGACTCGATGTCGCCGACGGTGCCACCGACCTCGGTGATCACCACGTCGGGGAGCTGGCCGTCCTCGTCCGGGTCGGCCATCGCCAGGATCCGCGACTTGATCTCGTTGGTGATGTGCGGGATGACCTGGACGGTGTCGCCGAGGTATTCCCCGCGCCGCTCCTTGGCGATCACGTCGGAGTAGATCTGGCCGGTGGTGACGTTCGCCTTGCCGGACAGAGCCCGGTCGAGGAACCGCTCGTAGTGCCCGACGTCGAGGTCGGTCTCGGCGCCGTCCTCGGTGACGAAGACCTCACCGTGTTGGAACGGGTTCATCGTCCCCGGGTCGACGTTCAGGTAGGGGTCGAGCTTCTGCATCACCACGCGCAACCCGCGCGCGGTCAGCAGGTTGCCGAGGCTGGAGGCGGTGAGGCCCTTACCCAGCGAGGAGGCGACGCCCCCGGTGACGAAAATGTGCCTGGTCGTCCGTGCTGATGGGGCCAAGGCCTGCTCCCGTGTCGTCTGTAGCGGTCATGCAGACCGCCGTGCTTGATCAGCAGAGTGATCACGCGATCCACGGGATTCGACGGTAACACCTCCCGGGCGGGTACCCGCAGGCCGCACCCCGGCTGCGACACCTCCGGGCCATCCGGGCGAGGCCCGGCGCTCAGGGCGCGGCAACCTCCGTCGATGACCGGGAGACCTGCCGGGGCGGTACGAGCACCGTCGGCGCCGGGTCCGGCGTCGACCCGCTCGCGGTCGGGTCGGCCGGTTCGTCGGCGTCCCCTTGGCCGTCGCCCGGAGGGTCCGACGCCGGTCGGGTGACCTTCGCCGGTGCGCTCGCGGGCGGGCCGCTGATCGGGCGGGGGTGCACCGCGCCAAGTGGCCCACCGCCGCCGGTCGGACCGTCACCCCCACCGACCGGGCCGACACCGCCGGGCCCCGAGTCGTCGCCGACACCGCCGGGCCCCGAGTCGTCGTCGGCGCCGGTGGCGCGGGAGCGGCCCGGTGCCGGCCGGGTCCGGTCCGCGGCGTGCCCGAGCACCCGCAGCGACGCCAGGGCGGCCATCGGCACCACCAGGGCGGCGGCAGCGCCCATCACGTCCAGGGCCGCGCCGTCGAGCAGACCACCGAGCACCGCGGCGACCACAGTGCCGGCGAACGCGGCCCGGACCGCCGGGTAGATGCCGAACAGCCGCATCAGCCCACCCCACGGCTGCAACAGGGCGAACCACACCAGCAACCCGCCGGCCAGCGCCAGCACCGTCAGCGGGCTGTTGACAAACGTCTCGAAGTTCTCGGTGCTGGACCGGTGCACGGCGAACCCGCCGGTGCCGTCACCGAGCGCGGAGAGGAACCGGCCCAAGCTGCCCCGCTCCGCCGGAGGACGCCGCAGGTCCACCACGGCGAACCCGATACCGACCGCCAGTGCGGCCATGGCGGCCCAGGCCAGGCGGCTGATCGTCAACCAGCCGCCGGCGCTGATCACGGCGGCGACGCTCACCCCGGCGGTGAGCGCGATCGCGCCGACCGGGTCGGCGCCCAGGTACGGGCTGCCGACCACCACCACGGCGAGGCCACCCACCGCCACCATCACCGCTGGCCGCCAACCCCGGTGCACCCGTTGGGCGAACCAGCCGCCGGTGACCAGCGCGCCGGCGAGGAACACTCCCAACCCCACAGTGCTCAGCCCGGCGTACCGGCCGCCCTGCAACGCGGAGTAGCCGACCACGCCGTTGAGCTGCAGGCGGGCCCCGGTGAGCACGTCCAGCCCGACCACGAGCGTGGTGAGGCCGGCCACCGCGCCGAGCGGCCCGAGGGTGCCCGCGTAGCCGGGGGCGAACCGCACCGCCGCGGTGCCGGCGGCCACCAGCAGCGCGGTCACCCCGGCGAAGATCCACCCGGGGTGTTCGCCGCGCCACCAGGGCACCGCGTCGGCCAGCAGCGCCGCCGGTACGGTCAACGCCGCGGCGACCAGCAGCAGCTCCAGCACCGCCACGATCCGCCCGGAGACGGGCGTCGGGCCGGTCGGGCCGGCGTGCGGGCGGGCCCGGCGCAGCAGCGGCAGGATCGCGAGCGCCAGCAGCACCTGCACCCCGGCGAGCAGCGCGAAGAACACCCCGGAGACGGAGCGCTGGGCGGCAGCCTCCCGGTCGGCGTTCGCCGGCGCGTTGATGGCCTCGGTCAGGTCGGCGGGACGACCGCCGGTGCTGATCGCCGGACGGCCGAGGAACAGCCGCTCCGGCATGGGCCGGCCCAACGCGGCGAGGGCGGTCGGCGCGAGGTCGACAAGTTGCAGATAGCCGTCCCGGCCGGTGCTGGCGGAGGTGAGCCACCCCCGCTCCCAGCCCGGCCCGTCGGCGACCGCCACGTGCAGCCGCGACGGCTGGGTGGTGTCGGAGATCCCCGCGACCAGCACCAACGACCGCGGGGGTCGCGCCGCCAGCACCCGGGCCAGCTCGGCGTCCGCCGCGCGGGCCTCCTCGGCCCGGGTCGCCGGGTCGTCCCCCTCGACCGTGCCGAGGTCGACGATGCTCAGCACACACGAGCCGAGCAGCGGCCGCGGATCGGCCGGCAGCCCCGCCGCGTACCTGTCGACGCGGCCGAACGGTCGGGCGGCGGCCACCGCCGCGCCCGGGCCCACGGCGACGGAGCACCGCACCGACTCCGACAGCGAGCCGGGCAGGGCGCCCCAGGGCAGCCGCTGCTGGTTGTACTGGACCACGCTCTCCTGGTCGGGCAGGTTCGCGCCGATGCCGTCCGGTTGCTCCACCGTCACCGCCGCCGCCGGGCAACCGTCGACCGACCGGCTGCCGTTCCACGCGGCGAAACTGCCCGCGCCCACCGTCAACCAGCCGTCCACCGGGCAGGTGGGCCGGTGGGCGGAGCGCACCGACAGTGAGCCGATCGACCCGTCCTGGGCCATCCGCCACAGCGTCGGGGTGGTCTGCGGATCGACGTCCTCCCAGCGCAGCCCGGCGATCCCGGCGAGCACCACGAAGTCGGCGGTGCGTTGCGGGGTGCCCCGGGGTGGGCGGGCGGCGAGCGCGGTGACGCCCAGCGCCACCACGAGCACTGTCAGCAGGGCGGGGGCGATTCGGCGCAACATCACCGGTGTCCCGTTCTCGGGGCGTCGGAGCCCGGGGCGGCCGCCGGACCGCCGGGGTTCCCGGCCAGTTCGGCGTAGAGGGCGGCAAGCGTGGCGACGGTGTCCGCCTCGGTCGGCCACGTCGCCGCCCGTTCGGCGCCACACCGACCCAATTCCGCCCGCGCCGCCGGGTCGTCCAGCAACGCGCGTACGGCCGCGTCGACCGCGTCCACGTCACCGGCGGGGACCAGCGTGGCGGCGTCGCCCACCAGGTCCGGGAGCCCGCCGACCGCGGTGGCCACCAGCGGCACGCCGGCCCGCAGCGCCTCCTGGGCGAAGAGCTGTCGCGCCTCCCAGTCGCTGGTCACCACCGCCAGGTCGGCGCCGGCGAGCAGGTCGGCCACGTCGGTGCGGTGCCCCAGCAGGGTCACCGGGGCGCGGGCGGCGGAGGTCCGCGCGGCGAGCGGCAGATACGCCGGCCCGCTGCCCGCGATCACCACGACCGGCGGCGGGGTACGCGTACGCCAACGGGCCGCCGCGTCGATCAGCACGTCGTAGCGCTTCTGCGGGTGCAACCGACCGACCGAGAGGATCAGCGGCTGGTCCGGGCGGACACCGAACTCGGCGCGTACCGCCGCTGGGCGTCGGCGCGGCGGGGGCAGCGTCGGCGCGGCGACCGGGGCGAGCCGGGCGTCGGCGGCGCCCACCTCGGCGGCCCGGCGCACCAGGTCCGCCGAAGCGCCGAGCGCCACCCGGACGCCCCGGGCCACCACCCGTTCGACGAGCCGGGACACCCCGCCCCGCAGTCCCCCGGCGAGCACCGCGTTGTGCCAGGTGACGATCAGCGGGGCGGTCGGACGGGCCAGCACGGCGACCAACCCGGCCCGCAGGCCGTGCGCGTGCACCACGTCGACAGTGGCGGCGGTGAGCACCCGACGCAGCGCGAGCACCGCCCGGGCGTCGGCCGGAGTCGGGCTGGCCGGGATCTCCACCGGCGCGAACCGGGCACCGACACCGGTGAAGTCGAACTGTTCCTGGGTGGCAGCGGGCCCGCAGACCAGGACTGTGGCGCCGCCCGCGACGAGGCCACGGGCCACCGAGCGGACGTGCTGCCCGACCCCACCGGTGCTGGACGCGAGCACCAACGCGACGGTGCCCGACCACCCGGCGGGCAGAGCTGGCTCAATTCCCGCGCTCACTGGCCCACCGTCTCCTTCCCGTCGCCCCGCTGCGGGGAGCCCGTGTCCGGCGGCGCACCGCCGGACGATCCCCGCCGGCCCAGACGCCGCAGCGCCCCGGCGAGCAGTGGTTGTACGTCCCGCCGGTCGACGAACCAGACCACGGCGAGGAACACAACCCCAACCAGAACCCCGGACAGCATGCCCTGACCCAACGCCGCCGCCATCGTCGGGGTGCCGCCGTCCGGCCCGTCGAGCCAACGGGTGAGGCCCAGCCCGGCGAGCCCGGCGAGCACCCCGGCGAGGGCACCGGCCGCGCCGGCCCGGGCCGCGCCCGCGAGGGCGGAACGGCCGGCGCCGCGCCGTACCGCCACGAGCAGCATCGCGCCGAGCACGAGCATCCCCACCGAGTTGGCGGACGTCACCGCGAGCACCCGGTCGGCGGTGGGGAGCAGCACCGTCAACGGCAGCGCCACGGCCGGAACGACAAGCCAGCCGAGGGTGATCGCCACCGTGGCCGACCGGGTGTCGCCGCGCGCGTACAGCGCGCGGGACAGCACCGCGAACAAGCCGTAGCCGAGCAGCCCCGGCGCGAACCCGCTGATGGCCGCAGCGGTGGACGCCGGATTGTCCGGGTAGAAGAGGGCGGCGATCGGCTGCGCGGTTCCGATCAACGCCGCGACGCCCAGGCAGCTGAAGAGCAGCACGCCCCGCACCGCGCCGGAAAGGGTCCGCCGATAACCGTCCTCGTCACCGGCGGCGCTGGCGGTGGCCAGTGTGGGATACGACGCCACCGCCAACGGCACGGCGAGGACCGCCCACGGCAGCAGGTAGATCGCCTGGGCCAGGTTGAACACCTGCGGAGAGCCGGTGGGGCCCCCGGAGACCCGGTTCAGGACCACCAGGAGCGCGACCTGCTGCGCGGCCACCGTCACCGCCCCGGCCGTGGCGAGCCCACCGATCCGCGCTCGCGCGTCGGGGGTGAAGGCGTACCCGAACCGGGGCCGTAGCCGCAACCGCCGCAGCGGGATCAGCAGCGAGAGCGACAGCACGACCACACCGAGGGTGGTGCCGCCGGATAGGAGCAGTTCGCCGCTGCGGCCGACCTGGGCCACCGACACGCCCCGCCCCTGGGCGGCGCCGAAGGCCACGTAGACGACGACCACTGTGAGGCTGGACAGCAGCGGCGCGATGACCGGCCAGGCGAAGCGTCGGTGTGCCTGCAGGACACCGGTGAGCACGATGCCGATCCCGTAGAGCGGCAACTGCGGGGCGAACACGCGCAGCATCCGGGCACCGGCGGCGAGTTCCGACGCCGATCGTCCCTCGCTGATCAGCGAGATGATCGGGTCGGCGAACAGGACGACGAGCACGGCGAGGGGAACCAGCAGGCTCACCGTCCAGGTGAGCAGGGCGCCGGTGGTGGCCGCCACCGCCCGCCGGTCCTCGGCCGCGACCGCCCCGGCCAGCAGTGGCACGACCAGGCTGGCCAACGCCCCGCCCGCGACGATCTCGAAGACGATGTTCGGCACCGTGTTGGCGATGACGTACATGCCGCCCAGGTCGCTCTGCTCGACCACCCAGGTGAACACGGCGGTACGACCGAACCCGGCGAGGCGGCTGGCCACGGTGAGGACGGCGATGAGCGCGGCTGCCCCGGCCAGCCGGCCGGCGCCGGCGAGGGGTGCCGGTCTGTTCACGTCAGTCGGCGCGTCGGCCCAGTGCGTCGAGTTCGCGCAGCCCCGGGGTCCGCTGGATCACCGCAGTGAAGCTGACCTTCTCGCTGGCGGCGGTGAGCCCGGCGAGGACGGCGAGCAGCCCGGCCCGGCCGAGCGGGCCGGTGCGGGCGGCGAGCGCGACGCCGAGCACCGCCCCGAGCGCGTTCGCGCCACTGTCGCCGAGCATCACGTCCTCGGCCAGGTCGTCGCGGAGCAGGCCGGCGGCGGCGCCGGCCGCGCCTGCGGCGATCCCGCCCTGCGGGCCGCCGGTCAGCGGCGCGGCGAGCAGCAGCCCGGACTTGAGGGCGCGGCCCGGCCGCAGATCGAGCAGGTTGAGCAGGTTGGCCGTGCCGGCGATCACGCCGGCGCCGAGCAGCACGTCGACACCCCGGCCGAACGCGCCGTGCCGCTGCCGGCGGGGGTGCGCGGCGACCCGGGAGTCGGCGGCGAGCAGCGCGGCGGCGCCCAGCCCGGCCGCGCCCACCCCGACGACCTTGACCAGACCGGCGGTGACCCGCCCCTCCCGCAGCGCGGCGAGGTGCCCGGCGAAGCCCTTGGCCGTCTTCTGCTCCGGCCGCGCGCCGACCACGTCGTCGTACAGGCCGACGCCGCCCGCGCCGAGACCGGCGACCAGTGCGGCTCCACCGGCGGCACCGCCGGTGGCACCGAACGCGCCGGCGGCGGCCGCGCCGGCGGCCAGCGCCGGCCCGGCGGCCAGGCTCACCGTGCGGCCGCGGAAGTTGGTGCGGTCCAACGCGGGGCCGGCCGGCGAGCTCCGCGCCTCACGCAGCGCGTAGCGGGCCGCGGCGGCTCCCGCGGCGGCGACCAACAGCCGGCCCAGCGCGCTCATGCCACCACCTCGCTGGCTCGGTCACGCGCCACCTGGTCGGATCCGGACACGGGGGTACGTCGTTCGCTCACTGGGGCAGTCTAGGCAGCAGCGACGGGGCATTGTCGCCGACGCCGTACTGCCCGGCTCTCTTCTCGGTGAGTTGCTGCACCAGGGCGAGGGTGGTGACCACCTGGCCCTGCACCGTGTTGGCGTTGTCGACAGTGGAAATGGTCTGGGCGAGCACCGGGTCGCCGCGCACCACGCCGACCAGGTTGCCGCCGACGGAACCGTTGCCGGCCACCACGATCGACCCGGTGCGGTCGAACTGCTCGGCGATCTTGACGACCGACTCGTCCCGCTTGTCGGAGTCCTTGTCGACGTACGGCTGGCCGCTGACCACGACCACCGCCTCCGCCGAGGCGGTGACCTTGTTGCTGTCGGTGGTCAGGTAGCCGGCGTTGTTGTACGCGGCGAGCACCGCCCGCCGGTCGGCGTCACTGACCGGCGTGACGCCCTGGGCCCGGTCCAGCAGGACGCTGGCCAGCAGCGCGCTGGAGGTCTCCACGCCGTGCCCGTTGCCCGGCAGGCCGGTGGTCTGCGCGGTCGGACGGGCCGCGGTGACGGCCAACTCCAGCAGGTTGGAGTTGTTGTCCGGGTTGATGAACTTGTCCTGCAGGTCGACCTGACCGGTGATGGTGGCCCCGGCGGACTGGAGCTTCTTGAGCACGCCCTCGGTGTGGTCGCGCCCGTTGGGCAGGCTGAGCACCACGACCCGACGCCCGGTGAGGGTGCCGGGCAGGACGACCTGGGAGATCTCCTCGGCGAACTCCTCTTCCAGCGCGAGTTGCTTCTCCATGTTGCTGACCGTCTGGCGCCAATGTTGGTTGTCCTTGCGCAGCCCGGTGACCTGCCCCTCGAGCGAGTCGGCGACCGGGCCGTTGAGGGCGGCTGTGCCGACCACCAGACCGATCGCCAGAGCCAGGAAGACCGCGGTGAGGGACACCACGTGGTAGCGGAAGTTGATCACGCTTGCAGCCTCTTGATCGGTCGGGAACTAGAAGAGCCGGTACAGCTGGAACACGAAATTGTCCCACCACTCGGCGACAACGCCCAGGTACGCCTTCCCGACGGTCGACACGGCCACCGCGGACGCCATCGCCGCGATCGCCGACAGCACCAGCAGCAGCAGCGACGAGCCGGAGATGCTCTGCCGGTAGAGCCGGCTCACCCCCTTGGCGTCGACCAGCTTGCCGCCGACCTTCAGCCGGGTCAGGAACGTCGAGGCCATCCCGCCGCGGCCCTTGTCGAGGAACTCGACAAGGGTGGCATGGGTGCCGACCGCGACCAGCAGCGAGGCGCCCTTCTCGTCGGCGAGCAGCATGGCCAGGTCCTCGCTGGTCGCCGCGGCCGGGAAGGTGATCGCCGGCACACCGAGGCCGTTGACCCGGGGCAGGCCGGGCGCGCGCCCGTCCGGGTACGCGTGCACGATCACCTCGGCGCCGCAGCGCAGCACGTCGTCGGTGACCGAATCCATGTCCCCGATGATCATGTCGGGGGTGTAGCCGGCCTCGACCAGGGCGTCCGCGCCGCCGTCCACGCCGATGAGCACCGGCTTGAACTCCCGGATGTACGGGCGCAGCACGTCCAGGTCTGCCTTGTAGTCGTAACCGCGCACCACGATCAGGCAGTGCCGACCCTGGATCTGGGTCTCGATGTCCGGCACCCCGACACCGTCGAGCAGCAGGTCACGTTCCTGGCGCAGGTAGTCCATCGTGTTGGCGGCGAACGCCTCCAACTGCACCGACAGACCCTCCCGGGCGTCGGCCATCGCCTTGCCGACCGATTCGGCGTCCTGCAGGGTGCCGTGCGCCACCGGCTCGTCACCGGCGAAGACCGTGTTGCCCTCGATGCGCACCTGGTCGCCCTCGCGGATCCGCTCGAAGACACCCTCACCCAGGTCGTCGAGGAGCGGAATGCCGGCGGCGATCAACACCTCCGGGCCGAGGTTCGGGTAACGGCCGGAGACCGAGGGCTTGGCGTTGAGCACCGCCGCGACCCCGACGGCGACGAGCGAGTCGGCCGCCACCCGGTCCAGGTCGACGTGGTCGATGACCGCGATGTCACCGGGGCGCAGCCGACCGACCAGGCGCTTCGTCCGGCGATCAAGGCGCGCGGTGCCGAGGACTCTGCCCGGTTCGGAGTTCCGGTTCCGGCGCAACGTGGGTAGACGCATCGTGACCATCCTGGCATGTGAGGCAGGCTTTTCTGTCGCGACATGCCTGAGCAGGGCCGCCTACCCAGGGAAGCACACACCGGCACAAGCCGGTGTGCTTGCGCTCACAATACGCGGCGTCACAACCGCCTTTCCTTGGCGGCCACGGCCAAGAGCTCCTCGGCGTGGGCGATACCCAGATCTGAATCGGGCAAACCCGCCAGCATGCGCGCCAACTCCCGGGCCCGCTCGGTGTCCTCCACCACCCGCACCCCGCTGGTCGTCACCGCGCCGCCGGTGTCCTTCGCCACCACCAGGTGCCGGTCGGCGAACGCGGCCACCTGCGGCAGGTGCGTGACCACCAACACCTGGTGGCTGCGGGCCAGCCGGGCCAGCCGGCGGCCGATCTCCACCGCCGCCTGCCCGCCGACCCCCGCGTCGACCTCGTCGAAGACCAACGTGGGCGGGCCGCCCGAGCCGGCGAAGACGACCTCGATGGCGAGCATCACCCGGGACAGCTCACCGCCGGAGGCGCCACGCTGCAACGGCAGCGACGGAGCGCCCGGGTGGGCCAGCAACCGCAGCTCCACCTCGTCACCGCCGTCCGGAGCGACACCCACCTCGACGCCGTTCACCGACAGCGTCGGCTCGGCGCGCCCGGCCGGACGGGGCAGCACCGCCACCTCGATCCGCGCGTGCGGCATGGCCAGCCCGGCCAGCTCGACGGTGACCTGGTCGGCGAAGCGGACTGCCGCCTCCTGCCGGGAGGTGGACACCCGCCCGGCGAGGTCGGCCACCTCGACGGCGAGCCGCTGACCCTCCCGCTCCAACTCGTCGAGCACGTCGTCGGACATGTCCAGGTCGGACAGTCGGGTGCGCGCCCGGTCGGCCCAGGCGATCACCCCGTCGACGTCGTCGGCGTACTTGCGGGTCAACGCGCGCAGCGCCGCCCGCCGCTCGTAGACGTGCTGCAACCGGGCCGGGTCGGCGTCCAACGTCGCCAGGTACGCCGACAGCTCCGCCGACACGTCGGTGACGAGCGTGGCCGCCTCCTCCAGGCGGGCCGCCAGCTCACCGAGCGCCGGATCGGTGCCGGACTGCGCCTCCAGGGTCCGCCGGGCGGTGCCGAGCAGCGCCGCCGCGTCCGGGGTCTCGTCGGCCGCCTCCACGCCACCTGCCACGCACTGCTGGGCGATCTGCGCGGCCGTCCGCAGGCCCTCGGCGTGCTCCAACCGTTGCGCCTCGGTCTTCAGCTCGTCGTCCTCACCGGGCTGCGGATCGACCCGGGTGATCTCGTCGAGACCCAGCCGCAACAGGTCGGCCTCCTGGTTACGCTCGCGGGCGTTGCGCCGCCGGTCGGCCAGGTCGTCGACCACCCGACGCCACCCCGTGTACGCCTCGCGCAACGCGTCGAGCAGCTTCTCGTGCGCGGGGCCGGCGAACCTGTCCAACGCGGCCCGCTGCTCGGCCGGGCGCAGCAGTCGCAGCTGGTCGGACTGGCCGTGCACGGCGACCGCCTGCTCGCCGACCTCCCCGAGCATCGACACCGGCATGCTCCGGCCACCGACGTGGGCGCGCGAGCGCCCCTCCACCGTCACCGTGCGGCTCAGCAGCACCGAGCCGTCCTCGTCGGGTTCGCCACCGGCCTCGACGATCCGCGCGTGCACGGCGTCGCCGGACCGCCCGTGCAGCCGCAGCCGCCCCTCCACCACCGCCCGGCCGGGTTGGGCGCGGACCCGCCCGGCGTCGGCCCGGCCGCCGAAGAGCAGGCCGAGGCCGGTGACCACCATCGTCTTGCCCGCACCGGTCTCGCCGGTGATCACGTTCATGCCGCCGGTCAACGGCAGCGTGGTGTCCTCGATGACGCCCAGTCCGGTGATGCGCAGCTCTTCCAGCACAGCCACCGACAGTAGACGCGAGGCCCGACACTTGACCAGCCGACGGGCCCGGGTACGGCCCGTACACGGCCGACGTACAGTTCTGCCCCGTGTTGGACGTGATCGGCCTGACCTCGGCTGAGGAGGAGCTCTACCGCTGCCTGCTCCAGCTCACCACGGCCCGCATCGACGAGTTGGCCCGTCGCCTGCACCGGCCCCGTGAGCAGGTCGTCGCCCAGGTCGAGGCGTTGCGCGGCAAGGGCCTCGTACAGCCCACCGACAACGACCCGGACGCCCCGCTGCGCCCGACCGCCCCGGACGTCGCCCTCGGCGGGACGCTGCTGCGCCGCCAGGAGGACCTGGAGTCGGCCCGCCGACTGGTCACCCAACTGGCCGAGGAGTACCGCTCCGGGCTGCGCCGACACCACGTCGACCACCTGGTGGAGGTGATCACCGGCACCCGGGTTCTCCGGGACCGCCTGCGCGACCTGCAGAACTCGGCGCGGACCGAGGTGCTCTGGTTCTGCCGGGCCAATCCCCTCGCCATGGCCGGCCCGGAGAACGTCGAGGAGTTCGACGCGCTGGCCCGTGGGGTGAGCTACCGGGCCATCTACGAGCGTGACCTGCTGCTGGAGCCGGGCGCGTTGGCCGACCTGGCCAAGGGGGTCGCCGCCGGTGAGCAGGCCCGCGTCCTGGACCGGCTGCCGGTCCGACTGGCCATCGTGGACGCCCGCACCGCCATCTGCCCGTTGGTGCCGGACCGCGACGGCGGCGAACCGAGCGCCGCAGTGATCGGCCGCAGTCAACTGCTCGACGCGTTGCTCGCCCTCTTCGAGAGTCACTGGCGGGTGGCCACCCGGCTAAGGCTCGACGACCCGCTCGCCGTCGCGACGCCCGAGGCTCGACGGCCGGAGCCGGAGAACCAGCCGGGCGACGGTTACCAGCCCGACGCCGACGAGGCGCGGCTGCTGTCGCTGTTCGTGGCGGGCGTACCGGACAAGTCCATCGCCTCCCAGCTCGGGGTGAGCCGGCGCACCGTGCAACGGCGGATCGCCGACCTGATGGCCGCCGCCGGCGTGGACACCCGGCCCGGGTTGGCATTCCAGGTGGCCCGACGCGGCTGGCTCTGACGCCGAAAGGGTCCGCCGTCGACCGACGGCGGACCCTTCAACCGGAAGGGCGGGACGGCCAGGCCGCCCCGCCCTCCCCGATCAGCGCAGCCCGTACGCCTGGAGCACCGTCTGGTCGACGGTGTTCCCGGCCCGGTCGGCGGCGTGCACCCGCAGCGACACCGTTCCGCGCCCCGCCGGCACGGTCGCGGTGTAGCGGGTGCCCGACCCCGTGGTCGGCGCGTTGCGCCAGGTGACGCCCCCGTCGAAGGAGACCTGCACGCGGACGCTCGTGCCGGTCGGCGCCGGCAGCCCGGCCGGCTGCCGCAGGGTCAGCCCGAGCTGGTGCGACCGGTTGCCGCGTACCGTGCCGAGCAGGTCGGCCGGCACCCGGTAGTCCACCTGGAGCAGCGACAACGGGGTGGCGGCGTCGCTCGCCGGTCGGGCCGAGGTGAACTCCCAGGCCGTGTCGGTCCGCGTGCCGTAGCGCCACTCGACCGAGGACCGCTGGGTGGTCACGTCCAGGCGGTAGCGGGCCGCCCCGGCGGTCGTGGGCACCGGCGCCCAGCCGTCGGAGAGGTCCGCGATCTGCTGCCCGTTGCGGCTGACCCGCGCCGCGACGGTGTCCGCCTCCTCGCTCTCGCCGGCCACGCTGTAGTGCCCATCGGCGTCGACGAACTCCGGCACCCGCAGCTCAAGGTTGTCACCGGTGCGGGTGGGCACCGGCACCCCGCTGGCCGGGACGGCCGGGCGGATCACCGGCGCGTGCCAGGTCTCGGTCACCCGGTCGTCGGCGGCGTAGCGTCGGGGCTGCTGGGTCAGGCCACCGGTCAGCTGCCCCCACTGCATGAACATGAGCTTGTGCAGCACCCGTTGCTGCCACCAGTTGTCACCGGCGCTGACGAACTCCCGCCGGGTGGTGCCGGCACGAACCAGCCGCTGGTTGTCGTTCCAGGCGGTGTCCTGCCACGGACGCCACCCGAACCGCTGCTCGCTGGCCCATTCCCCGCCGACGTTGCCGTAGTGGGCGGTCACCTCGGCGGTGTTCCCGTCGGTGACCTTGTGGATGATCCGCTCCGGGACCCGCCCCTTCGACACCTGCCACACGTCGTACAGGTACGGGCTGTCCACGGTCAGCGTCAGGTCAAGCGTCGTGTGGCGCTTCCGGACCGCCGCGATGACCTTCTGCCCGTCGTCGTACGCCACCGCCATCGACGGGATCGGCAGCCGGTCGCCCAACGGGGTCCACGACGTCCACGCGCTCCAGTCGGCCGGTCGGACGACGAGCGCCACCTTCGCGCCGGCGGCGGCCGCCGCCGCGATCTGCTCCTCCTCCGAGGCGTCCGGGCTGGCGGTGAGCAGCGCCGCGGCGCCGCGTACCCGGGTCAGCTCGGCGGGGGTGCCGGTGCCGGCCCAGACCAGCGGCAGCTGACGCCTGTCGGCCGTTGCCGGCGAGTAGCCCATCAGATTGATGTCCAGCGGACCGGACACCCCGCTGATCTTCGCGTCCACCATCGGCGCGACCAACTGCCAGCGCGAGGCGAACTCGAACTCGCCCTGGCGCACCGGACGGGTCGGCGTGACGTTCACCTGCTGGATGGTGCTGTAGGTCATCACGCCGTGGTCGATCTGCCGGCCGTTGCCGAAGACCCGGTGCTCGTAGAAGCTGATCGTCGACCGCTGCTCGGTGGGCTTCGGCGTCTCGATCCGCACCGGGGTGCCCTTGCGCGGGTCGAGCACCACTGTGAGGTCCCTGTCGACCAGCAGATCCGGGTCGGTGACCAGGGTGATCTGCTCGTCCAGCGGGGCACCGTGCTCGATGAGCGCCTCGACCAGGTAGGGGCCCTCCTCGACCTGGAGCTGCACCTCGCCGCCGACCCAGCCGAGCCAGTCGGATTCGGGCTGCTCACCGAAGAGGGTGAGCACCGACGCGAGACCCGGCTGACCCTGCATGTCCAGCGCCCGCACGGTGACCGTGTGCAGCGGACCGCTGAGGGTGAGCGCGACGGCGGTGCGCACCGCGACGCCGTCCGCGCCGGTGGCGACCAGCCAGCCGCTGTGCAGACCCCGGTCCAGCTTCGCCGGGTCCGCCCGCAGCGGCACGGCGACGCTGCCGCCGGCCGGTACGGTCACCTCGGCGCCGCCGACCGCGACCCCGTCGGTCTCGGCCGCACGGGTGTCCAGGTTGCGCAGTTCCAGCGCCAACCGCAGGGTCTGCGGGGTGGTGCCGCTGTTGGTGTACGTCACGGTCCGCTCGACCGTCGCGCCACCGGTGCTGAGCCGGCCGAAGTCGGCGGTGGCGGAGGAGTACACCCGCTGCCCGAGCGCGCGGGCCACGTCGACCCGGCCGGCGCCCTGCTCGAAGACGGTCAACGCCGGGTTCGCCTTCGTGGTGCTGACCAGCGCGTCCTTGAGCTTCGCGGCGGGCCAGTCCGGGTGGTCCTGGGCGAGGATCGCTGCCGCTCCGGCCACGTGCGGGGTGGCCATGGAGGTGCCGGACGCGGTCGTGTAGTTGTCGTCGACAGGCGTACCCATGGCGGTGCCGGCGGCCCGGGCGGCGACGATGCCGACGCCCGGCGCGGTGATCTCGGGCTTGAGGCCGTTGTCGCCGAGGCGCGGGCCCCGGCTGGAGAACTCCGCCAGGTTGTCGGCGCGGTCCACGGCGCCGACGGTGAGCGCCGACGTGGCCGCGCCAGGCGCGCCCACGGTACGCGCGGCGCCCGAGTTGCCGGCGGCGACCACGAACAGCGCGCCGGTCTCGGCGGTCAGGTCGTTCACCGCCTGGCTCATCGGGTCGGTGCCGTCGGTGGGGTCGCCACCGAGGCTCATGCTGACCACCTTCGCGCCGGAGTGGGCGGCCCACTCCATGCCCGCGATGATGGACGAGCTGTAGCCGGAGCCGGCGTCGTCGAGCACCTTGCCGACCAGCAACCGTGCGCCCGGGGCAACGCCCTTGCGTCTCCCGTCGGACGCCGCGCCACTGCCGGCGATGGTGGCGGCCACGTGGGTGCCGTGGCCGTGCCCGTCGCGGGCGCTACCGCTGCCGGAAAAGTCCTGCTCCTCGGCGATCCGACCGGCCAGGTCGGGGTGGGTGGCGTCGACACCGGTGTCGAGCACCGCCACCTTCACGCCGGCGCCGTCGCGGCCGGCGGCCCAGGCGATCGGCGCGCCGATCTGCGGCACGCTGTGCTCCAGCGTCGGGTGGACCTTCCCGTCCAGCCAGATCCGGGCGACACCGGCGCCGAGCTTCGGCGCGGCGGCCGTCCTCCGGGCGGTCGGCGTGCCGGCGAGGGTGTTCCACAGGCCACCGAGGTCACCCTTGTCGACCCGCAGCGCGGCCCCGTTGATGCTCTCCAGAGGACGCGTGTCGGTGGCGCCGGCCATCGGCCTGACCCGCCCGGCGGCCGGCTCCTGGTAGCGGACGATCAGCGGCAGCGCGCCCTGCGCGGCGTCGCCGTACCCGTCGGCCGCCAACTCCTGGACGTCGAACAGGTCGGGGTCGAGCACCCCCGCGGAGAGGTACGGCACGACGTCGCTGGGCAGCACCCGCAGCCCGCCGTCGGCCTCGATGGTCTGGAAGGTGATCCGGTTGCGCCCCGGGCCGGGGTGGACGGTGGCGGCGACCCGACCGGGTGCCGCCTGCACCAGGTCAACCTGGTCGCCGGTGATCAGGGTGACGCGGACGGGTGCCGCGTGCGGGGTGGGCGTGCCCGATGTGGGGCCGGTGGGCCGGGCGGGCGGGTCGGCGGACGCCGGTGCGGCGACGCCGACCACCAATGCGCCGACCGCGCCGACGGCGAGCCAGCGTGGGGACCAGTGCATGCGATGCGCTCCTCTACTCCTCCAGGCCCGCCATCCGTAGATGAGGGCCGATCGGAGTCTGCGTCGGAGCGTGTCACCAGGTCACTAGTCGCCCGCCGCCGCAGCGGCGACATGTCGCCAGGTGGACAACTCACCTCCACCGACGGTGTGCGCAACGGTCACCGGCGGCTGCCACGCCACCCGTGCACGGGGAGACCGAACTTGGCCACCAGCCGGTCGGTGAACGGGCGGGGACGCAGCCGCACGATGCGTACCGGCAGGGCGCCCCGGCGCACCGTCACCCGCGCGCCGGGTGGCAGGTCGTAGACGCGCCGGCCGTCGCAGGAGAGCACGGCGAGGGTGGTGAACGGGTCGACGGTGATCACGAAGGTGGACGTCGGGGCCGTGACCAGCGGACGGCTGAACAACGCGTGCGCGCTGATCGGCACCAGCAGCAGGGCCTCCACCTCCGGCCAGACCACCGGACCGCCGCCGGAGAACGCGTACGCGGTGGAGCCGGTGGGGGTGGCGCAGACGACACCGTCGCAGCCGTAGCGGGACAGTGGCCGGCCGTCCACGTCGACGAGCAGTTCGAGCATCTGCGCCCGTTCGCCCTTTTCGATGCTGATCTCGTTGAGCGCCCAGGACTCGATCGTCGGCCCGCCGTCGAACTCGGCGGTGACGTCCAGGGTGAGCCGCTCGTCGACCGTGTAGTTGCGGCCGACGACGTCCCGGACCGCGGTGTCCAGGTCGTCGATCTCCGCCTCGGCCAGGAAGCCCACCTTGCCGAGGTTGATGCCGAGCAGCGGCGCCTTCGCGGGCCGGGCCAGCTCGGCGGCGCGCAGGAAGGTGCCGTCCCCACCGAGCGCGAAGACGATCTCGGCGCCCTCGGCGGCCTGCGGGCCGGCGACCGGCACCACGCCGGGCAGGTCGAGGTCGTCGGCCTCGTCGGCGACCACCCGTACCTCGAAACCCGCGGCGATCAGGTCGGCGGCGACAGACCGGGCGTGCTCCGTGCTGCGTCGACGGCCGGTGTGGGTCACCAGCAGCGCGGTCCGGCTCATCGGGCCGCCCGCCCACGCCACACCCGGCGGCGTCGCGCCACCGGCGCCTCGGCACGACCGCGTGCCACCGCGCGGCCCGTTGCCGCGCCCTCACTGCGCGCGTTCACTTCGCGACCTCCTCCGCCGCCGCCACGTCCGGCACGTCACCGGCCGTCGTCGAGCCGTCCGGCCCGGCCGCCACCACGGCCCGCACCCGCTGTGGGTCGGCCGCTGGTGCGCCCCGGCGCAACCATACGAAGAACTCCACGTTGCCGCTCGGCCCGGGCAGCGGGCTGGCCGCCACGTCGGCCAGCCCGAGGCCGAGCCGAGCGGCCGTCGCGGCCACGTCCAGCACCGCTTCGGCGCGCAACTCCGGATCGCGGACCACGCCGCCGGCACCGACCCGGTCCTTGCCGACCTCGAACTGCGGCTTGACCATCAACGCCAGGTCACCGTCGTCGCGGGTGCAGCCGGCCAGCGCCGGCAGCACCAGCCGCAGCGAGATGAACGACAGGTCGGCCACCGTCAGGTCGACCGGGCCACCGATCGCGTCAGCATCGAGGGTACGGACGTTGGTGCGCTCCAGAACGCGGACCCGCTCGTTGGTGCGCAGCGGCCAGGCGAGCTGCCCGTAGCCGACGTCCACAGCCACCACCTCGGCCGCGCCGGCGCGCAGCAGCACGTCGGTGAACCCACCTGTCGACGCTCCCGCGTCCAGGCAACGCCGCCCGGCGACGTGCAGCCCACCGGGGGCGAACGCGGCCAGCGCGCCGGCGAGCTTGTGCCCACCTCGCGAGACGTACTCCTCGGCCGGGTCGGCGCCGGTCACCAGGAGCGGGTCGGCGGGGTCGACCATCGCGGCCGCCTTGCGGGCCACCACGCCCCGCAGTTGGACCCGGCCGGCCTCCACCAACGCGGCGGCCTGCTCACGGGAGCGGGCCAGACCGCGGCGGACGAGTTCGGCGTCCAGCCGGTTACGACGTGCCATGGGTGGTTCTCCGGTCTGCTCAGGCCTGGTCGTCCCGCTCAGGTCTGGTCGATGGTGGCGAGGGTTTCCCGCAGTGTCTCGTAGGCCGCCTCGTACTGGGCGATCTGGTCGGCCGGAGCGAGCGTCGCCGCGTTGGCGAGGGACTGCACGGCGGCGTCCACCGCCGGATGCCGCGTCTCATCGTCCCCGAGATCCGGCGGCGGCCCGGGGCGGGCCCCCACCGGCGGGCCGGGGCGGGCCGGGAACGAGCTACCCGCTGGCGGGCCGGGCCGGGCCGGGAACGAGCTTCCGGCCGGCGGGCCGGGCCGAGGCGGGAAGGACCCGCCGGGTGGTGGACCGGGCCGGGTCATTCGGCGTCGTCCGGTTGCTGCTTGCGGACCGCCTTCTTGGCGGGCATCACGGCCGGCGTCGGGACGTCCTCGTCGGCGGTGCGGCTGATCGTCGCCGGCGGCTTCTTGGCGATCGCTTTCTTGGCCACCGCCTTCTTCGCCACGGCCTTCTTCGCCACCGGCGCGGAGACCGGGGCACCGGCCGAGGCGTCGGACGGCACGAGCCCGGCGCCGGGCCGCGCGGCGACGGTCGGGCCGGGTTGCGGCGTGGGGCCGGCGGTCGGCTCGGCGGACCGCGCCTCGCGTAGCTGCCGTTCCAGGTCGTGCACCCGCCGGGTCAGCTCGGCGACCTCGTCGGCGGTGGCCAGACCGACCGCACCGAGGGCCCGGTCGACCTCGAAACGGACCAGCTTGGTCAGCGCCTCCCGGTTGGCGGCGCCGGTGGTGACCAGCTCCTCGCCGAGGGCCTGGAGTTGGGCGGCGGTCGCACCGCCGGAGCCGACCAGGCGACGTGCCACGTCCTGGGCCTTCTTCCGCGGCGCCTCCGCAAGGCCCATGGCCAGCTCGAGGTAGGCGCGCCACGCGTCCTGCATGCCTGAGTCCTTCCACGGGGCGGGGTGTGCAGGTGTCACGCTACCGGGCGCCCCGGACCAAGCCGTGCGGTACGGTGCCGAGGACGGCGTGGCGATCAGCGAGGGGGAGATGTGGCCAGCGTGGACGAGTGCCGGCAGGCGTTGCAGGAGCTGGCCGCCCGGTTGGATCGCAACGCCCAGACGGTACGCGAACGGATCGACCTGGACCGCACGCTGGCCTGCCGGATCACCGACCTGGACACCGCGTTCCACGGCCGGATCACCGGCGGTCGGCTGGTCGAGCTGACCGACGGTGACGACCCCAAGGCCAAGATCGCGCTGAACACGTCCAGCGACGATCTGCTCGCCCTGGTCCGGGGCGACCTGGACGTCACCAGCGCGGTGACCTCCCGCCGGGTGTCGATCAAGGCCAACCCGTTCGACCTGCTCAAGTTGCGCAAGCTGCTCTGACGACCGCCCGGGTCACGCGGCCGCGGTCAGACCGAGACTCTCCACCGCGTGAGCCGCGTCCGGGCCCACCGGCCGGATCTTCGGCAGCGCCGGCACCGACGCAGACCAGGCCACCGCGCACAGCGCGGCCAGGGCGTCCAGCTGCCGGCCGGCCCCGGCCAGCTCCAGCGTGCCGTCCCGGTCGGTCACGGACCAGCCGCCACCGTCCGCCGGGCCCGGGACCCGCACGGCGGCAGCCGGGTCGAAGAGCCCTGCCAGGTCTTTCGCGACGTACGTGGGACGGCGCTGCGGCTCGGCGGCCAGCAGCTCCGGTACGCCGTGCACGCCGGTGAGCACGAGCAGGCTGTCCAGCCCAGCCCGGCGGGCGCCCTCGATGTCGGTGTCCAGCCGGTCACCCACCACCAGACTCCGCCCACCGCCACTGCGCCGAGCGGCGGTCTCGAACAACGCCGGTTCCGGCTTGCCGACCACCACATCGGGATCCCGCTCCAGCGCCGTACGCAGCACGGCGACCAGCGAACCGTTGCCGGGCAGTGGACCCCGCCCACTGGGCAGGGTCCGATCGGTGTTGGTGGCGATCCAGATCGCACCCGCCCGCACCGCGATCGACGCCTCGGCCAGCTCGGCCCAGCCGACCTGCGGGCCGTAGCCCTGCACCACCGCCGCCGGCTTCTCGTCGGCCTGGGTGACCGGGGTGAGACCGACCGCGCGCAGCTCCGCGCGCAGCGCCTCCGCACCGACCACCAGCACCGACGCGCCGGCGGGCAGCCGGTCGCGCAGCAACTCGGCCGAGGCGGCGGCGGAGGTGAGGACCTCCTCCGGTCGGGCCGACACACCCATCCCGGTCAGCAGGTTAGCTACCTCGCTGGACCGGCGGGACGCGTTGTTGGTGGCGTACGCCACCGCCCGTCCCTCGGCGTGCAGCCGGGCCACCGCCTCGACGGCGCCGGGGATGGGCCGGTCGATCAGGTAGATGACGCCGTCCAGATCGAAGACGACAAGGGTGTACCCGTCGACCAGCCGCTCCCCCACGCCCGCGCTCACCGCTGCGTCGAACCGGACTCGTCGTCCCGGGCCGGCGCGGTCCCGTCGGCGTCCGCCGGGTCGGCGTCGGCCGGGTCGCCGGAGGTGACGCCGCTGTCGCCAGCGGTGTCCCCGTCGGCGTTGCCGCTCTCGGTGGGGTGACGGTCCTCGTCCTCGTCGTCGAAGCCTTCGTCGTCGGCCGGACGGCCGACAGCGGCGTCTTCCTCGTCGTCGTCGAAGTCCTCGTCTTCGTCGTCGTCGTCGTCTTCGTCGTCGTCTTCGTCGTCTTCGTCGTCGTCTTCGTCGTCGTCTTCGTCGTCTTCGTCGTCGTCTTCGTCGTCGTCTTCGTCGCCGGTCAGGTCGGCGTCGGGTCGGGCCGGCACCGCGCCAGGAGTGCCCGGGCCTGCGGCGATCTCCTCGGCGGCCTCGTCCTCGTCGTCACCCTCGATGACCACGCCGTCGAGTTCGAGCAGTCGCTCGGCGGCGTCGGTCTCGCCCTCGGTGTCCACGTCCGCAGCGCGGGAGAACCATTCGCGGGCCTCCTCGCGCCGACCCACCGCGAGCAGCGCGTCGGCGTACGCGTACCGCAGCCGGGCCGTCCACGGCACGGTGGCCTCGCTGGTGAGGTCCGGGACCTGGAGCATCGCGACTGCGGCGTCCTTCTGCCCGAGGTCGCCCCGCGCGCCGGCGGCGACGATCAACAGCTCGATGGCCACCGCCTGGTCCAGCTTCTCCCGGTCCGCGCCACGGAACAGGTCGATGGCCCGCTCCGGCCGGCCGAGGGCCCGCTCGCAGTCCGCGAGGACGGCCAGGTGGCTCTGCAACCCGCTCATCCGGTGGTACGTGCGCAGCTCGGCGATCGCCGACTGCCACTCCCCCGCGTGGTACGCGGCCAGGCCGACCGCCTCACGGACAGCGGAGATGCGCGACGCGAGCCGCCGGGCGGCCAGCGCGTGCGCCAACGCCTCTGCCGGGTCCTCGTCGATCAGCTGTCCGGTGGCGACCAGGTGTCGGGCCACCGTCTCGGCGACCGGCTTGTTCAGCGAGAGCAGCTCAGCGCGGACGTCCTTGTCGAGGTCGGTCGCGACGATGTCGTCCGGCAGCGCCGGGGTCGAACTACGCCCGCCCTCGAACGACTCGGCGCCACCCGCGCGGTCGTCACGGCGGAACTCCCCCTCGCGACGCGGCCGCTCGTCGGCCCGGAAACCCCCGGTACGCTCTCCGCCGCGGTAGCCGCCCTCGCGGTCACCGCCACGGAAGCCGCCCTCGCGGGGGGCGCTGGAACGCGAGTTGTCCCGGTCACCGCCACGGAAGCCGCCCTCGCGGGGGGCGCTGGAACGCGAACCGTCCCGGTCGCCACCACGGAAGCCGCCCTCGCGGGGGGCGCTGGAACGCGAACCGTCCCGGTCGCCACCACGGAAGCCACCTTCGCGGCGGTCGCCGCCCCGGAAGCCACC
>NZ_JBEXIM010000056.1:0-33333 GCF_040608575.1 Micromonospora sp. NPDC005171
GCTTCTTCCCCATGCTCTCCATGATGATGGACATCCTCCCGGAGACCCCAGGTCCCCTGATCTCGGATGTCCGTCAAAACGGGGCAGGCCCAGACGAGAAGAGTCTGCGTTCGACCACGGCCGCCAGTGCGATGACGCTCGGTGGTCTCGTCAAGCATGTGGCCTTGGTCGAGGCAGACTGGTTGGCTGTCAAGCTCGCCGGACAGGAGTACGGAGCCCCGTGGGACGGCGTAGATTTCGGCGCCGACCCTGACTGGGAATGGCGCACTGGGGCACTGGACTCTCCGGAAGATGTCTACACAGTGTGGCGAGACGCTGTCGAGCGGTCGCGCGCTCGCGGCTGAGGTCATTAAGGAGCGCGGGCTCGACGGACCGGCGTCCTTCACCTGGCCGGACGGCCGCACGCCTACGGTCCGCGCCATGCTCTTGGACATGGTTGAGGAGTACGCACGACACACGGGCCACGCCGACATCCTCCGTGAAGCAGTGGATGGTCGCGTTGGTGAAGGCGCGCCTGAAGACTTCACAATGTGAACGTCCTCGACTGCCGCCGAGCGAGCGTCACGTTTCGCGATGGCGGTGCGGTGCGCTCAACGTGCGCGGACATGCCGATGACAGCGCTATGAGAGAGGCTGTACGTCCAACGGCGCAGTGATCGCGAAGTTCTTGTCGATCGCTTCAACCAGAGCGGTCCCTCGCTGCTGCAGTCCGACTCGCGAGGCCCATCCGGTGAGGGCGTCGAGGAAGCCGACCAGGTCCCGCTGCGCGCCGCTCAGCAGCCCGGGTAGCGCACGGTGTGGCAGGTCGACGTGGATGCCGGCCCACCGGCCGCGATGCCGGTTCGGGCCGCCGTCCTGCCACACCCGCACGCCGTGGCTGACGACCTCGACCTCCGGACCTGGGTCATGTCCCAGCCACGGCGAGTCGCCGATCAACACTTGGGCCCAGTCGCGCCAGTCCTCCAGCCCGGCACAGCAGCCCGGCATCACCACAGTCCCGATGGTGCTGTCGCGGACCTGTAGGCCGCCGGCAGCAATGAGAAGATCCTCAGCCAGCAGCGCGTTCACGACCTCATCGGGGCCGCCGGGAGCTTGAACCTCATTCCGACCAGCGAGCGCGGCCAGGAACAGCCCGACCCCGTCATCGGCACAGCCGGCGTTGAGCACCAACCACGAACCGGGCGTCATCGCCTTCACCGGCCACGGCCGTGGCGACCCGCCGGCGACCGCGGGAACCTCGATGAGCGCTTGCATCGTGATCACCACGGTATTCAACCCGATGCTGCGGGCACGGGTCACGCTCTTATGAAACGCCCCATAATGCCTACGTGAGCGTGCGTCGAGCGGCTGGCGTTGATCTGCTACGCGATGCTGGCCGTGCTCGGCGATCAGGTGCTGTAGGGCTCGTCCCACAGTTCTTTGAACCCAGCCATGCCTGCTTCGCTCTAGGCTGGGGTGTGGCGGGTCCGGGAAGTGACTTTTCCGAAGTGTCGATCTCGGGGTTCAGGTCGGCCGCGCTGCCCTATTGGCGCACCGCATATAAATGCAGTCCAACCACCAGGGGGACCTGCACGGCCGGTCACGCGAGGTTCGGCTCCGTGAGCGGCGTGCCGTCCATATGGCCGGTTGCCTAGCCGCCCGGCACCCCGGGGCTCCGGCAAAGTCGGGCCACTAGACTCCGCGCATGCAGCATTGCCGACTTTCCTCCGCCAAACGCACAGCGATCGGGGCGTTACTGCTGGTCTTGGCCGTAGCCGGCTGCAACTCCAAGGCGGAATCGTCCTCCGATGCCACGTGGTCAAGCCCTGACACCGCCGCTACCGCGACCGCCTCCCGCGCTGCTTCCCCCCCCAAGTCCCCGTGACGCCGAACCTTCCGCATCTTCCTCCCCCAAGGCGGACGAGTCACGGGAGGCCGAAGCGGCACAGGAGCCCAAAGCGGCACAGAGGACGGAGGCGCCGAGCGGGGGCGGCACCAAGTACACGGCGTGTGCCGACGGCGACTGCAAAGTGTCCTTCTCCGGTTCGGTCAAATTCCCACTCGGCAGGTGGACGGTGTCGTCCTCCGTGGAGGATGGCGGTGTCAGGGTGCGACTGACCGACGCCAATGGCAGGGGCGGCGGTGGCGGCTTCATGGCAGGCCCCGGGTGCACTGTGGCGATACACGCCGACGGCGGCGGGCGAGTCGGATGCGACCAACCCGGAGCCGAGCCTAAACCGGGAGGGTGGGTCGTACACCTGCTGGAACTGGACGGGGACACCGCGGTCATCCGAGCGATCCTGGGCTGACTGTGAGGATCGCTGTCGCAGCCTGATTGTGCTGGGCTGTGGTCTGGTGGCCGTGCGTGTGACCCTTGGTCTGATTGGCTTCGTGCCTTTGAGCCGACTTGTCCACGCACGGTCACCGGCCCCGGCCGGGTCTGCTGCACGTAGGTGACACCTGACTTGTAGCGCTGTGTGGCGCTGCTGAAAGGATGTCTCCCATGCCCAAGTCCCCAAGTCCCGTCCCAAGGAGTTCCGCGAGGACGTCGTGCGCGTGGCCCGCCATCGCGAGCCGGGCGTGACGATCGCGCAGATCGCCAAAGACTTCGAGATCTCCGAATGATGTGATCGTTGGAGGGGCTGGCGGAGTCTTCGTGGAGGTGACGACCGGTGGGGAGGGCGAGGGTCTCAGAAGATCATCAAGGTTCTCTACGCCATGTTGATCGCCCGAAGTGAGTCATGCCCCGCTGCCATCATCGCTGATCTCGTCCCTGTCCTGCGCACCGGCTCTGACCGTTGCCGAAACCGCTGGTGGGCTGCCCGAAGCGCTCGCCTGTCTGCCTGATCCACGTGCCAGGCGAGGTGTCCGGCATCGGCTGACGGTCGTGGTCACCGCAGCCGTGTGTGCCGTGGTCGCCGGCTACCGCTCGTACGCCGCGATCGCCGAATGGGTCGCCGACGTGCCGGCGGCAACGGCGCTCGCCCTGGGCATGACTGGCGAATATATCGACGTAACTCGATACTGGGGGGCGTTTCTCTTCTCGGCGGGCGCTGCCGGGGGATTGGTGCCATACGCGGGCGGCCATCCTTCGACGCTGACTGTTCCTTTGACCTCGAGCTGCCAGGTGTGCAGGCCGCAGATGACCACCACCTGATTCTCGGCGAGGTACAGCGCTCGATCATGGCCGCAGGGTACGGGAGCGGGCCGGTCCTATCAGGCCGCTTCCGCGGCGGCCGGAGGAGCGGTCCGACTCAGAACGTTCAGCAGGGCGGCTGCGGCCAACGGCGGCAGCGCGAGCGCGGCATAGCCGCCGGCGAATCCCGCTGTGCCGAAGACGAGCCCGGCCGCAGGAGGGGCCAGGACGGCGGCGAGGTTCTGTGCCAGCGTGTGGGCGCTCACCGCACGGCCGGACCAGCTTTGCGGGGCGGCCTCGGCCACTGCCGCGTAGCCGACGCCGTGCCAGCTGACGGTCACGACGAGCGCAAGCATCAGCAGGAGGACGGCGCTGGCCGAGCCGGCCGCCGAGGCCGTCGCCAGGCCCACGAGTAACACGGCGCAGGCCAGCCCGGTCGCCTGCAGCGGTCGCAGCCGGCTGCCGGCCTGGTCGGACCAGCGGCCCATGGCGATGCGGCCGACGGCGCCGGCGAGTTGGATCACCGCCAGGAGGTGCCCGGCGGTGACGGCGGCCAAACGGTGTTCGGTCACCAGATAGTCCAGCGCGAACGCGGCAGTGGCCAACTGTGCGATGACCATCAGCGCACTGGCGCCGTGCAGTCCCCACAGTATGGGTCCCCGGTAGGGCGATGGTCCGGCTCCAGACGACTTAGCCGTGGTCGCGGGTGCGTCGGTCAGCAGCAGCGCGGCGGCCAGCGCGACACCGAGTGGTTGGGAGGTCTGGCGGATGCCCATGGCGAGTCCGCGCTGGCGGGGCGGGAACCAGCCGACGACGATGCGGCCGCTGGACGCGTACAGCGCGGATCCGGCGGCTCCGGAGGCAACCAGCAGCAGCGCGGTCGAGGGTCCCGTACTGAAGGCGGCGGCGGTGAGCAGCGCTGCGCCGCCGAGCAGGCCAAGTAGCACCACGAGCCGCTCGCCACGACGGTCGGCGAGGGCACCCCAGCCGAGCACGCCGAGCACCATTCCGGCGCTGGGGCAGGCCACTAGCACGCCCAGTTGCCAAAGGGGCAGGCCACTAGCACGCCCAGTTGCCAGAGGGGCAGGCCGGTGGCGGCCCGGACAGCGGGGATCAGGAACGGCAGTCCGTAGAGGTACACAGTGCCCGCCGTCTGCGCAACTGTGCCTACGGCCAGCATCTGCCAGCGCTTCTCGATCAACATGTCCGAATTTTAGGAACGGCGTCTCATATATAGAGAACACATTCTCGTAATGTGAGATGTGATGCTGGTTACCGGCGACCGGGCGGCTCCATCAGGCCCGAGTGACCCGGGGCCACCGACCTGTGGCAGCCCGAATGGGTCGCTCGGCTCATGGCGGAGTACTTCCTGCCGTGACAGCGCCGTTGATCCAGGCATCGAGGCCGCACGCGCGGCCGAGAACAATCGACCCCTCGCCACTATAGCGGTGTGGTGTCCGCTATAGTGGATCCATGGTTGATAGGGATGGTGCGCTGTCCGGCGGATTGTCGATGGCGGCGCTCGGTGCGAGGCTTCGCGCCCAGCGCCGCGCCCGCGGTCTGGCGCTGGAACGGCTGGCGGAACTGAGCGGGGTCAGCAGAAGCATGGTGTCGGATGTCGAGCGGGGTGCCAAGACTCCCACCGTGCTGGTGCTGGACCGGTTGGCGACCGCGCTGGGCACGTCGATAGCGCGATTGCTGGACGAGCCTGCCCGTGACGCGGTGACGGTCCTGCCCGGCGCACGGCAGCGCGTGGTCCGTGACCCGTCAGGGTGGGAACGCCGCATCCTGTCGCCGGTGCTGCCGGGCGTGGAGTTCGAGTTCATGCGCGCGACCATCGGACCTGGTGTCGACGCCGGCGAGTTCTCGCCGCACCCGCCCGGCTCACGCGAGTACGTGGCCGTCGAGTCCGGTTGGCTGAGGCTCACGATCGACGGCGGCGTGCACCTGCTGGACGCGGGTGACTCGGCGTACTTCCCGGGCGACTGCCGGCACGGCTTCGCCAACGATGCAGCCTCGGACTGCGTCTACTACCTGGTCATGGAGCTCGGTGCGGCCACAGCGGCACATCACGCCGCGAAGACGGGAGCCGTTCATGGATGAGCTGCGGCGGGCCGGCCGAGCGGCCGCGGAACTGACGGCCGACTACCTCGCGGGCCGCCGGGAGCATCCGGTGTGGCAGCCGGTGCCCGAACCGGACCGTGGCTGGTTGACCGGTCAGGAACTGCCGGCGGCGGGCCGTTCGCTCGACGAGCTGGTCGACGACGTGCGTACGCGGGTGCTGCCGTACCCGATGGGCAACGGCCATCCCCGCTTCTTCGGGTGGGTGAACTCCCCGCCGTCGCCGGCCGGGGTGCTGGTCGCGCCGCTGGCAGCCGCACTGAACCCGAGCTGTGCCGGCGGCGAGCACGCCGGGGTGCTGCTCGAGCATGCCGTCGTGCGCTGGTTGGCAGAACTGATCGGCTACCCGCACGCACCCCCCGCCGGTTTGCTCACCAGCGGCGCATCCATGGCCACCGTCATCGGCCTCGCCGCGGCCCGCCAGCACGCCGCCAGTCAGGACGGCTGGGACGTCCGGGAAGACGGGCTCGCCGGCCGCCCGCCGATGGTCATGTACGTATCCGAGGAGGCACACAGTTGCCTGCACAAGGCCGCCGAGCTACTCGGCCTGGGCACCCGCTGGCTGCGTACCGTTCCGGTCGACGACCGGTTCCGCATGGACGTCGGCGCGCTGCGAACCATGCTCGCCCGCGACGTCGAGGCCGGACTGCGCCCGTTCTGCGTGGCGGCGAGCGCGGGCACCGTCAGCACCGGCACCGTCGATCCGCTCGACGAGATCGCCGACGTCGCCGTCGAGCACGGCCTGTGGTTGCACGTCGACGGCGCGTACGGGGCGCTCGGCATCCTCGCCGACGGTGCCGCGGCCGCCTACGCGGGCATGGCGCGGGCGGATTCGCTGGCACTGGATCCGCACAAGTGGCTCGGCGTGCCGGTCGACTGCGGCTGTGTGCTGCTGCGCGACCCGGCCACGGCACGCGACGCGTTCAGCCTCGTCCCGGCATACCTGCGCGACGACAGCGCCGCAGGATTCGGCTGGTTCTCGGAGTACGGGCCCGAGCAGACCCGCCCGTTTCGGGCGTTGCGGGTCTGGGCGACGATGTCGCACCTCGGCCGTGACGGGATTGTCGGGCTCGTCGACCAGACGGTGGGGCTGGCCCGCACGCTGGCCGAGATGATCGAGGCAGCGGATGACTTCGAGCTGCTCGCCCCCGTCACCACGTCGATCGTCGCGTTCAGGTGCCGTCCGGGCGACAGCGAAGGCCGGCTGGATGAACTCAACCGCGGGATCCCGGCGGCCGTCCAGCATCGCGGGCGTGCCTTCCTGACCGGTACGCGCCTGGCCGGTATGGAGGCGCTGCGCGCCTGTTTCCTGAACCCGGCGACCACCGCCGAGGACCTAGTCGTGCTGCTCGACGAGATTCGCACGGTGGCTGCAGAGGTCGCCCGATGAACGCCGGCCACCTGATCGTCGACCTCGGGGGAGTGCTGTTCCGCTTCGACCACGCCCATCGGCTCGACCGGCTCGCCCGGGCATGCGGATTACCGCCGGGGCAAGTCGACGCTCTGCTGTGGGGGTCGGCGTTCAGCGCCGACTGCGATCAGGGCCGCTACGGCTCGGCGGCCGAGGTCCGCGCCCACATTCGCGCCACCGTGGGCTTCGGCGGCACCGACGACGAACTCGACAGCGCCTGGTGCAGCGCGTACCAGCCGGACTCGGCCGTCCTCGACGTCATCGACCGGCATCGCGCTGACCTGCCGTGCGCCGTGTTCACCAACAACGGGCCGCTGGAGGAAGAAGCGTTGACTCGCCGCTATCCGGACATGTTCGCGGGTTTCGACCAGGTGTTCTTCAGCCACCGCCTCGGGCACCGCAAACCCGACCCGGCCGCCTTCGCCGCGGTCGCCACCCGCCTCGGCGCGACCGGCCACGACATCGTCTTCGTCGACGACAGCCCGGCGAACGTGGCGGCGGCACGCACGGCCGGCTGGCGCGCCATCCCATTCCGAGGTCCCAACGACCTCGTCCAAGAACTCGCCGGACTGCCCGGCGTCAGACGGCTTGCACGCCTCTTCGCCGACTACCACCAGGTTCACGTGTTCGATGACGGCTCGACAACCGATCTTGGCGACGCCTGGACGGACGAGGCGGTGGCCAATCAGCTGGCGGTCGGCGAGGATGCCTTGGCCGTCGGCACGGTCGTCAACGTGTTTGTCGAGGTCATCGTGGAAGTGTTGGATCGCTCGCCGAAGGACGACAGCGCTGATTTTGACCACGTTGTCGAGGCGAGCGTTCATGTTCCCTCGGGCCAGCTTGTCGTCATGGGTTGCACCGACTATGAGCCCGACGCCGCCAGGGTGCCGGTGCCGGCCGGATGGCTGCGCGTACGCGTAGCCGGATCGAACCTCGACGCCGCCCAGCGGGTGGGCATCGATTCCGATAACGACGCAGCTACCACGGAGCAGGTGCGGATCCAGGTGTGGCCAGACGAACACGGTGACGTCAGGCTGCTCAAGCAATGGCGGCCGGCAGAGCCGCTTGCGTGATGTTCATGGTCTAGTGCCTCGTCATGCAGCCTTGAACGGATAATCCGGGTGGCGGATCTTTGACTTGATTGCGAATCCGGTCTTGGATCGGGCTCGCTGGTTGCCCCACCCACGCCCCCGCCACCACGGGCGCGGCGTACGCGGGCTCGATCAGTGAGCCGAGCGCCAGCGTCAGGGCGGTCAACGCAACGCAGGGCAGCAGCCACAACACCGGCGTGCCGATGTCCGTCACCGCGCCGGCGAGGACCGCGACGGGCGCAGCGACCGCGAGCACCGCCAGCGTGCGCCACAGCACGATCCGCAGACCTCCCTGCGTCCCCGCGATAACGTCGTGCAACGGGTCGGTCCGCGGCCCGTATGACAGGGCCGTACCCGCAACGGGCAGGGCCGGCGCGATCAGCAGGAGCAGCCACGGTGGGACCACTGTCGGGCTGACCGCCAACCCCGCGGTGAGTACCCCGGTAACGGCCACCGACAGCAACCAGGCCGCCCGCGCCGCGGGCCCTGCAGCCACCAACACCCGCACGCGCCGCCACCCCGTCGCGGGCCGCACCTGCCCCTGCGCCGGCAGCCGGTTGTCCAGCGCCACCGCGACTGCTTCGATCATCAGGGCCACGGATGCGTCCGGCGTGACGCCCATTCGGCAGGCCGAACAGCGGTCGAGGTGCGCCTCCACTGACCACGCGTCGACGTCAGCGAGGCGGTCCTCGGCGTATGCCGCCAACACGTCAACGTCCACGTGAAACCCGGTCACGACAGCGCCTCCCTCAACTCACGGCGCGCCCGCATCGCCCGGGTCTTCACCGTGCCCTCCGGCACCCCCAGCAATACCGCTGCCTCCCGCACGCTCAGCCCATCCAGCAGCGTGACTTGCAGCACGGCTCGCAACTCGGGCGACAGTCGATGCAGCGCGCGCTCCAACTCGGCGTCGTAGGCACCGGCCAGGACCTCGTCCTCAGCCGACGGCACACGCTCCAAAACGTCATCGCAAGGCGGCCCCACACTCTGCGGACGGACCAACGCGCGACGCCGCGCGTCGACCAGACGACCAGCGGCCACCGCCCACAGCCAGCCCACCGCAGCACCGTCCCCGCGATAGCTGGCCGCAGCCCGCCACACCGTCAGGAACGTCTCCTGCAACACCTCCCGGACCAATTCCGGATCCCTGCACCGCCGCCGCAGACGCAGCACCAACCACGGCGCGTTGCGCGCATACAGCACGTCGAACGCCCCGCAGTCACCCTCACCGACGAGGCGCAACAACTCCCCATCGTCCACATCCATCACGCAAGGTTAGGACGCATAACCTGCCAAAACGGTTCTCCACCCAGATGACCTGGGCCAGCGACAAAGCGGGACGCGCCTAGGGGTGCGGTCGCGGCTCCCCAGATCGCACACCCGACCGAGGTGCCGAAGACCTGATCGTCGGCGCGCCGCCAAGCCCACTGCTCAATAGCAGACAGTTGCCAGACGATCTGCCGAATACCAACGCGCCCTGTCGGGGAGATGCTCATCTACCTACGGCAGATCTATGGCAGACCAAGCAGGGCGATCCCGTGATTCTGCCCCGCAGATAGCTTCGCGACCGATACATTGCCGGCGTGGACACACCACTGAGGGAACCCACCTTCCTGATCCTGACCGCGCTGGCCGGCGAACCGCTGCACGGCTACGGCATCATCGGCGAGGTCGCCGCTCTCTCCCAGGGGCGGCTGTCACTGCGCCCCGGCACCCTCTATGGCGCGCTGGACCGCCTCGTCGACGCCGGCCTGGTCGAGGTCCATCAAGAAGAGATCGTGGACGGCCGGCTGCGCCGCTACTACCGCCTCTCCCCCGCCGGCGGCACCACGCTTGGCGAGGAGGCCGATCGACTGCGCCGAAACGTCGAGGCCGCCACGGCCCGACTCCGCGATCGCTCCCGCTCCCCTCGGGCTGTGCCACGAACCGTCGGAGGACTGGCATGAGGAAACTCGAACGCCGCTACCGACGACTGCTCCACGCGTACCCCCTGGGCTACCGGCGGGCCCGCGGTGCCGAAATCGTCGGGACGTACCTCGATCTGGCCGAACCCGGCCGCCGCTGGCCGTCACCGGCGGACGCCGCGGACGTGGTGGTCGGCGGTGTCCGCGAGCGGCTGCGGGCCGCCGGCGCGGCCGACCTCATCCCCGGGGTACGCCTCGCGGCCACCCTCGCGTTCACCACCGCGACCGCCCTCGCTGGCATCTGGACGGCAGCCGAGACCATCGCCGGCCGGGCATCCTGGGGCGTGCCGACCTTCGGGCCGTTCGCCACGACCGGCATCATCGTCTGGGCAGTCTGGCTGCTGGCCGCCGTCGTGCATTCCCTCGCTCCACTCCGGTGGACTCGGATGACCATCGGCGTGGCCCTGCTGCTGAGCGCCGCCGCGCTCCCGGTTGGCGCCCTGGCCGGCCTACCGCGACCGCCGCTGTTCGTCCTTGTACCCCAAGCCGCGCTCGGCCTTCTGGCACTAGCCATGGCCGCCTATGCGCAACGGTGGCAGCGGCTCATGCCGCTCGTTGTCGCCCCGCTGGCGACATTGGCCGCAGCTCACGGCATGGTCGAGAGAGGGACTCCCTACCGCTCAGGCGAGTGGGGCAACTTCCTACCCAAGGCCGGCGTCGCGCTGCTGCTAACCGCCATACTCACCGCCGCCATCCTCGCCCTGCGCCACGACACCCGAGGACTCTGGGCCCTGCTGACACTGCTCACCCCGATCGGGCTGCTCGGCCTCTACCCCCTGAGCGACATCACCGCCGACCTCATCGGCGCCAGCTACCCCAACTTCCAGGTCGCCACCGCAACCACTGGCATAGTCGTCATCCTCAGCGCGCTGACGCTGACAGTGGCGGTCGCCGCCCGACGCGGAACACGACCAGCCAGGTTAGCCACTGTTACCGCCGCGCCGACGGCGGGAACCTGTCCCACCTGCGGACGGTGATCGCAGCACCCCGCGTCAGCAGGCGTACCGTCGGACACCTTCCGGCCTGGGCAAACACGGTCGAGATGGTTGACAGGGCGGCGGCGCGAAGGGGTCACCTGATGGCAACCGGGCACGAGGCGTCGGACTCGCGTCGAGACAGCGGTGGGTTCCTGCGCTGGGTGGAGCTCACTGATGACGACACGGACCGGTCGCGCTATCCGTTCACGCTGCCCGTCGTCGCCGGCCTACGGGCAGCCGGCCGGTTGACGCTGGACCCGGCGGTCACGTTTCTGGCCGGAGACAACGGCACCGGCAAGTCGACCCTGATCGAGGCGATCGCGGTAGCGGCCGGTTTCAACCCCGAGGGCGGATCCACCAACTTCCGGTTCAGCACGAGGGCCACCGAGTCGTCTCTTGGTGAACACCTACGACTCGTCCGCAGCACCAGGAAGCCGCGCACCGGCTTCTTCCTGCGGGCCGAGTCGTTCTACAACGTGGTCACCGAGATCGACCGCCTTGGTGTCGGCGACGGCTACGGCGGCACCAGCCTGCACGAACGCTCCCACGGCGAGTCGTTCCTCGACCTGGCCACCCACCGGTTCAAGCCCCAAGGCCTCTACCTACTCGACGAACCGGAAGCCGCCCTGTCCGTCCACGGGTGCCTGGCGCTACTCACCCGCATCCACGACCTCACCCAGGCCGGCGGGCAGTTCGTCATCGCCACCCACTCCCCCATCCTGCTGGCCGCCCCGCACGCCCGGATCCTGCAAATCGAACCTGACGGCGTTATCCGTCATGTCGACTACGACGACGCACAGCCGGTACTACTGACTCGATCGTTCCTGGCCAACCCGCAGCGCTACCTGCATCACCTGTTTCAAGACGACAGCTGACAAGGGCCCCGGCTCATCGTCATATAAAGGCACCCGAACGCCCGCCCGTGCCTGACTGGCGCCTGCAAGCTTATGCCGAGATGATTGCAGGATTAAGCGGAAATGCTTGTAGGATTGGCGCATGCTGTATCAGACACCCTCGCTCGCCGACGACGACAAGCGCGTGCTTGGCGAACTGGACACGATGCGCGACAACCTGCGGTATCAGATCGCCGAGCCGCACCGCTGGACAGGACAACTCCGACGCACCCTGATCGCTCACGCCATCCAGGGCTCCAATTCGATCGAGGGCTACCAGGTGTCCCTGGACGACGCCGCCGCGGCCGTCGCCGGCGACGAACCGGTAGAGACCAACCCGCAAACCTGGGAGGTCATCACCGGCTACCGGGACGCCCTGACCTACGTGCAACAACTCGCCCGCTCACGCGAGTTCACCTGGCAACACATGCTGCTCAACGCGCTGCACTTCATGATGCTCCGGCACGACCTCGGCAAATGGCCGGGCCGCTTCCGTCCGGGAGACATCCACATCGACGAGGCGCACACCGGCCGACGCGTCTACACGGGGCCTGACGCCGACGATGTTCCGTCGCTGACCTCCGAGCTGATCGACTGGCTGGCCGACGGCGAACCGGAGACCCCGCTGCTCGTGCGGGCCTCAATGGCCCACCTGAACCTGGTCAAGATCCATCCCTGGCGGGACGGCAACGGCCGGATGTCGCGCTGCCTACACACCCTCGCACTCGCCCGCGACGGTGTCCTCGCCCCGGAGTTCTCCTCGATCGAAGAGTGGCTCGGCGTCGGCCGGAACACCTACGCCTACTACGACGCCCTCGGTGAAGTCGGCGGCCCAACCTGGCAGCCTGACAACGACACCAGCAAGTGGATCCGATTCTGCCTGAGCGCCCACCACCAACAAGCCCAACTGGTCCGACAACGCCTCGACCAGGCCGCACATCTCTGGGAACTGCTCGACACCTGGGTCCGACGCAACGGGCCGCCCGAGCGGGTCGTCAGCGCCCTACACCTCGCCGCCACCGGCGGCCGAGTGCGCCGCACTGTCTACCAGCGCGATGAGAACCTCACCGACGACCAAGCAACCCGCGACCTTCGCGCCCTCGTCCGGGCGGGCATGCTCGAACAGCACGGCGAGACCCGCGGCAGGTTCTACCTCGCCTCGCCGACGCTCCGCGAGCTCGCCGCCCCGGCGCTCCGGCCGAAGGAAATCATCGACCCGTACCGACTGTAGGGCGCAGGCCCCGGACGGTAGTCCCGGCGTCCACCTTCGGAATCGTGACAACATCCCGGACGTCTACCATCAGGACGTCCTCTGCCCATCGCAGGCACCTGAACGGAGACCGCATCCCTCCTCAGCCCTGAAGATCGCGCCGCCGATAGCCCATGGCACCGGCCACACACCGGGCAAGGCCCAGCGTGATCATGATCAGAGTGCTGGTCCAGTCAACCGCGTTGAGCGGGACCGGCGCCAGGTGGGCGAGCGGCGAGAGTTCGCGAACCCAGCCGGGTGTCCGGACGCTATCGGCGATCACCAAGAGCAAGCCCTGTTGCAGGCAACGATCCGGCAAGGCCGCCGCCCGCGGCGCCCAGCCGGCGAGAGTGGCCGCGCCGAGACTAAGAGCGACCGGCAATAGGCGTTACTTGAGTCGGCGGGTGGTGGGTCGGGTGTCCCAGCGGTAGAGCGTGCGGGCTTGTTGGATGAGTTGACGGATGGTGACGATCGTTGCGCCAGGTACAGGTAGAAGTCGATGATCTGGGCGTCGCGGTCGGTGCAGCGGCGGATCTTGCCGAAGCCGTTCATCCAGGAGTTGGTGCTTTCTACGACCCAACGTTTGCCGATTTGGACCGGGGCGGGTACGCCCTTGCGGGCGATCTCGGCGTCGAAGCCGATTTCTTCGAGTAGGTCACGGGTGCGGTTGCTGTCGTAGCCGCGGTCCAGGTGCGCGGTGACCTGCTCGGGCCAATATTGCCGCAGTTGGGTACTGCATGCTGCGAAGGTGTCGCGTAGCAGCGGGGAGTCGTGCCGGTTGGCGGGGGCGCCGGTGATCCCGAGGGGGATGCCGTAGCCGTCGACGCCGGTCTAGCGTTTCATGCCGCCTTTGCCGCGGTCGACCGGGAACCGGCCAGCCTGGCGGTGGTCGACGGCTACCTGCTGGTGCACTCCGACACCACTCGCTACCTGGAGTGACAGTGTCGCCGCCGTCAACGCGGGGATCGCGGAGGCGCTCACCGGCCGGGACGCACCGGCTGGCTCGCGTTCTGCCGGCTGATGAGTGACCGTGGCGCGTTTCGCGACAGCGAGCCGGCCAAGCCGGACGACCCGGTGGCCACCATGCTCGGCACGTACGGAGGCGAGGTGCTGGTGCACGGACACAGCACGCTCACCAAGCACTTCGGGGTGGCCCCCGGCGCGGTGCGCCAGGCCCTGCGGTACGCCGACGGCCGCGTCCTCGCCATCGATGGCGGCGTGTACGAGGGCGGCCGGATCCTGGTCACCCAACTCGACGGTCCCCGTCCGCCCACCGCGGCTCGGCCGCTGCCACGTTGACGGTGAATCGCTGATGCCCACGGCCGAGGCATGACCACTCGGCGGACCCGCCGACGGCCGGCTCGCCCCATCGAGGTCGACGAAGACGGGGCCATCCCGGAGGTCACCATCCTGCCGCAGACCGGCGCCTACCTCGATGCCCGCGAGCACCCCAGCCCACCCGTACAGCACCGCTACGCAACTACGGCTGTACGACCTCACCCGGCGGCGCGCCGTGGCGATGGCCGACGGGGTGGGGCTGATGTTCTGCCGGGGCGACGTGCTCTGGTGGTCCACCGGCGGGCGTACGGTGACCGCCTGGCAGACCCTGTACCTGCGCACCCTGACCTGAGCCGGGCGGTGCCCCCGGCCGGTCAGACGTTCAGGTGAAAGTGCACCGCGAAGTAGCCGGTGTTTGCCGTGGAGTTGGACGCCTCCACGCCGACCCACCCGTGGAACGTCCCAGTGTCGCCGATCACCTGGAGCTGCGGCTTGCGGTGCGAACCACCGGTGTAGCAGGTGCTCGACGTCAGGCAGGTGCACCAGTGCTCGTAGAAGTTCCGCCGGCCCGCTCCCGCGAGGTAGTAGCGGATCGGGGCGGAGGTCGCGCCGTTCGGGCAGGACGAACAGGTGGCGGTCGGAGGGCTGAGCCAGCTCAGGCAGTTCCCGTTGCATCGGGCGAAGGACCGGAGGTCCATCCCGCTGGGGCCGGCGGCACCGGTGCTTCCGCTGTAGCCGGCGTACCGGCCGGTGTACTGGGCCAGCGGGATGTTGCTGACCGGCGTGTACGCGTCGTTCGAGGCGGAACTGCCGAAGCCCCAGCCGACGGTGACCCCGTAGTTGGAGCTTACGAAGTCGAGCCGGGCCAGGTCGCTGGCGGGCTGGCTGACCGCCCAGGTTTCCTGGACGCCCTCGCTCCAGGTGATGGTGATGCTGTCACCGGAGTTGGTGTACGTGCCGTTCAGGGACTTCACGACGCCACCGGGCTGGAACCCTGCGGCCGTCCGCACCTCGCAGTCATGGCCGGTGCAGCCGGTCGTCCGGACGCCCGTGCCGGCGGCCCCGACGACGGTGGCCCGGTTCCAGTACCAGAAACTCTCGGTCACCGTGCCGTTGCCAGAGAAGTAGTAGGTTGCCAGCCGGACCCAGACCGGACCGGTGGCGGGCGCGCCGGCGGCGGGGATGGCCCCGAGCGCTACGCTGTAGATGCGCCGCCCACCGGGGTAGTCCACCGCCTGCGCGGGCGCCGGCAGGACGACCGCTCCCATCGTCAGGGCCAGCAGCGCGGCGGCGAGATACCGCCAGGTGACCCTCCGTCGACGACCCATACGTCACTCCCCCTTATGACCGACCGATCGACATATCGTATCTGATCGATACCGACCGGATGGTCCCGCAGCGCGGGACGCCCAGGGAAGCCGATGAGGTGACTGGCCCTCCGGCAAGGGTCTGTGGATCTAAAGGTGTTTCCGGCCTGACCTGCCGGGCGTTGTGCCTGGTGAGGAGGGTGCCGTGATGACCGCGACACTGAACGACCAGACCGGAGGCAAGGAGCGGCCCGAGCCGTCGGCCGAGGCGAAAGCCGCGGCCGAGCTGGTCCGGGCCGCGAAGGAGGAGGGCCTGTCGCTGACCGGCCCGGACGGGTTGCTGAAGCAGTTGACCATGACGGTCCTGGAGACCGCGCTGAACGAGGAGATGACCGAACACCTCGGCTACGAGAAACACGACCCGGCTGGCGCCGGGGCGGGCAACATCCGCAACGGCAGCCGGTCGAAGAAGGTGCTGACCGACGCGTCGGGGCCGGTGCCCATTGATGTGCCGCGGGACCGGGCTGGCACGTTCGAGCCCCAGATCGTCCGCAAGCGGCAGCGCCGGTTGTCGGGGGTCGACGAGGTGAGCCTGACGGCGCCACCGTCGCCGACACCCGCCTCTACGGCACGGCGTGGGCCCGAGCCTGGGACCGGTTGCACCCACGGTTGACCCACCATTCTGCCTGGACCGCTGCGGCGAAAGTGCTGCCGGTCATCGAGGGAACCGTCATCCGTTTGGAAGTCGAGCACCTGCCCAGCGGCGCGACCCGGAAGTCGGTCTGGCGGTGGTGGTCCGGCACCGACGCCACCAGCGCCGACGTCGACCGGCTCTGGCAGACGTTCCTGCGCCGCTTCGACATCGAACACACGTTCCGCCTGTTCAAACAGACCCTCGGCTGGACCTGCCCCAAGATCCGCACCCCACGCCACCGGCGCCTACGCCATCGCCGGCGTCCGGCCCGCCGGGCACGGCATCTGGTCGGTCGACGGCCACACGGTTGGGTACTTCCTCGAGCACGACAACGCCACCGAACCCCTGGCCACGGTGCTGGCGAAGCTGCGCGCCTACAGCCGCCTCGCCGAGTTCGGGCCCCGCTACCCGGTCCTGCTGCGTGTGCCCAGCGGTCGCCGTGAAGCGCACCTCCTCGACGCGCTGGCGGGCGTGACCACTGCCATGCCCGTGGCCGTGGGCGTTCATGGTGAGCATCCTGCGGGACCCGTGTGGACGCTGGCAGCGGACCGGGCGGTGCGCCGCTGCCTGCACGAGCTGCCCAGCGACCACGGTCACGCTGGCGACGTCTACACCCGCTACTGCCACATGCTCACCCACCCCGCCGTGGTCGAAGGGCAGACCGTGGTGGCTGGTCAGGTTATCGGTGTGCCCGACCGCTGTGTCCTGAGCACCGACGTGCGTTGCTTGTTGCGCACTGACGCCGATACGCCTGCTGCCAGTTCAAGTCAAGATCACTGGTTACCGGTTTCCGTCGTATCTTGGCCGACCCCCTCCCTTGCCCGAACACCGACGCCGCTTCGCTGTCGGCTTGATCGCTCGGTCAGTCGCAAGCCGCACGGCGTCGCGCCGTTGGTTCTCGACAGCAAGTTGGTCGAGTACGCCAAGTCCCGGGCCGCGCTGATCTCGACCGAGGAGGGGCTGAGCCGCGGCCACCGCGCCCTTCAGCCGGGCTACGGCGAGAACGTGTCCTGGCACGGGCCGAGCAGCGGGACCTCCCGGGGCCGGCCGGGGCCTCGACGTCCGCCTGGTACGGCGAGATCTCCCGCTACAACTTCGCCGACCCGTCCGCCAGCGGGCCCGGTGCCTCCGGCCACTTCACGCAGCTGGTCTGGAAGGCGAGCACGAAGGTCGGCTTCGGTCGAGCCTTCGGCAAGGGCAGCAAATACTGGGAGACGTACGCGGTCGCGAACTTCTCCCCGGCCTCGGAGTCGCCGGCTGGCGTTGCCGCCTGTCGCCTGCCTCCTTCCTGTTACTCGGTCCGCTGCTGTTCGGTGCTGGTGGCCGGGTAGACGCTGATTCCGGTCGCCTGGCACAGCCCTGGGCTGCTCGTCCGATCAACCTGGTTTGTGAGCAGCAATGAGTTCCCAGCCTCCGGGCAGGACCTGGATGTCGGTGAATCCGGTCTCCGCGAGGAGGTTGGTGTAGAAGCCGACCATGCCGCCTGGGGATCACGTTCGCCGGTCCGACGGCGGAGCTTCTGACGACTTCGCGGGCAAGGGCGTGGTTGAAAGTCAGGCGCAGGGTCGCGCGGAGACGTGCGATGGTGGCAGGCCAGCGGGTCGTACGCCCCTCGCACTGGCGCGAATGGGCGGGGTCGGGCGGAGACCTGGAATACCGGTGATGATCTTGGCGTCAGGATGGCGGCTCGACGTCCATCGGCTGGTACGGGCGTCCTCGGTTGCCATTACGGCTGGTACAACTTGCACCGGCTGCACAGCAGCCTGGGCCACCGCAGTCCCGCCGACCACGAGGCCGCCCTGGCGGCCTGACCACCACACCGATGGTGTCCGCCGAAGCGGAACAGGCTCAGACCACAGGAGTGTCAGAACGTATGGACGGAACTGCAGGCAGTCCGTGGGCGGTAACCGGTCTGGATCCATTGGCCGGGCGGGTGTTGGAGCACCTGGTGACCGTGTCGTCGGCGGACGTCACCGAGGTGGCGGCGGCGGTCGGGGTGTCCCCGGCGGAGGCGGAACAAGCACTGCGGCACCTTGCGGACTCCGCACTGGTGCTGCGGATCGACGGCACAGCGCCGCGATGGGCGGCCGGCCCCCCGCGGTCATCACTCAGCGCCCTGCTGGCCCGGCGGCGGGCCGAACTGGCCCGCGTCGAGGGCATCGTGGAGCGGCTTCACGAGGTGTACGAGGCGGTGTCCGGGCCACGCGCTGCGCACCTGGTGGAGATGGTGGAGCGCGAGGATGAGGTGCCGGCGCGCTACGGCCAACTGCTCAAGGGGAGTTCGGTCGAGGTACTGCATCTGGCCAAGCCACCGTATGTGACGGCCACGCAGGCGTCCGTCGGGGCGTCGGGAGTGGCGCCCGGGGTGCGGATGCGGTCGGTGTACGAGACGGAGGGCTTTACCGACGCAGTGTCGCTCAAGACGGCGCTGCGCGGGACGGGTCAGGGCGGCGAACTGCGGCTGGCGTCAGGGCTGCCGGTGAAGTTGGTGGTGTTCGACCGGGCGGCGGCTCTGCTGCCGGTGCGCGGGGACCGCCCGGCGGCGGGTTCGTTGGTGGTGCACTCGCCCACGCTGGTGGTGGCGCTGGTGGCGCTGTTCGAGAGCGTGTGGGAACGCGCCGACCCGGTGTCGCTGGCGAGCCGACACGATGGGCCGGCCCCGAAGGGCAGTCTGACAGCCGTGGGGCTAGACCAGCGAACACGGGAGATCCTGCACATGATGGCAACCGGGATGAAGGACGAGTCGATCGCCCGCGTGCTCAAGGTGAGCCGTCGTACCGTGCAGAAACATGTCAGCGATGCGGGTTCCCAGCTCGGTGCCCGGACTCGGTTCCAGATCGCGCTGCTGGCGGCCGAGCGGGGGTGGCTGAAGAAGTAGGTGAGGACAGGATGCCGCACAGGGCCTGCCGGTCCGGCACCCGCAGCCGCCCCTCCTTCGTTGTCGGCCATGTCGGCCCGAGCCTCGACAGGAGCTCGTTGAATTGGGCAGCAGCCCCACGTCAAGGCTCACGGCCACCGCCTGGTCTCCAAGCGTCACAACCTCTGGTGACCAAGCGGTGGCCGTTAGCCCTCCACCGGTTACGACCGGTGGGCTGGAGCCTCACAAGGTCAGGCTCCAGCGTTGGAGATGGCTTGGTTCCAGGTCGAAGACGCCCGGGGTGCCGTCGGTGACGCGCAGCTTCCAGGCGCCGACCGTTGAGACCGCCGAGGCGTCGTGCAGTTGCACAGGTGTGAAACCGCCACCCTCGGCCGGTCATTCCGGACGGACACGCGTCGCTGCTCCAGGGCACCCGATG
Source organism: Micromonospora sp. NPDC005171 (assembly GCF_040608575.1). Classification (NCBI taxonomy): domain Bacteria; kingdom Bacillati; phylum Actinomycetota; class Actinomycetes; order Micromonosporales; family Micromonosporaceae; genus Micromonospora; species Micromonospora sp. NPDC005171. Next base: position 19,396 of record NZ_JBEXIM010000056.1, read on the forward strand.
ACCTACGTGACGCCCTGAACAGCGAGGGCTGCCGCAGCATGAGGTGGCTCCGCCAGGAGCCGGCAATCAGCAACACCGCGCCGTTCGGCGGCGGACGCCACGGCTCGAACTCGCCTTGGGTCAGCCGCCCGCCGCACGAGCCCCTGCCGACCATTCCACAAACCACGCTCGTATCCGCGACGTCCCCCGACCACGGCAACCACATCGCCAGAAGGGCACATCCCGAACACGACGGCGCGCCGGGACCGCCTTAGGGGTCCCGGCGCGCCGTCGTGCAGCGCGCCTCCTAGCAGGGGCTCACTCGCAGTACTTGGCTCCCTTCGCGTACGCCAGGCCGAAACCGCCCGCCGACGAGTCCATGAAGATCACGTCGCGCCCCGCGCCCGCCGTCGCGAACATCTGCGCGCCCGGGCTGCACGATGCCGGGCCGACGTACGTTCCGTCGAACGTGTACTGCTTGAGCTTCGGGTTGAGCGAGTTGTCCGGGTAGCCGCCGTTCGCGAACCAGAGGTCCACGGGTGCCTCCTCGGTGATCGTGAGGGTGGTGTCGGACAGCGTGACGACGTCGGCGCGTTTCGCCTGCGGGGAGTTCTCCTCGAAGAGCAGGCGACTCGTGCCAGTGGCGAAGTCGAAGAACCGCACGGAGTCGTTGTACGTCCCCTGGCTCCACTCGCCGTTGACGTTGTGGCCGTAGTCGCGGTTGATTACCCAGGCGACGCCGGTGCCGGACAGCTGCGGGTAGCTCATCGTCTCGGCGCCAGGGTCACCGCCGGCGAAGGCCGTTTTGCCCGTCGCCACGTCGTACACCTCGACGCCCAGCGACCACCAGGTGCCGTCGGGGTTGGGCTGCGCGAAGTCCTCGTACCGGACGTAGGAGATCTTCCCGTTCTTGACGCTCGGCGCCGTCGCGCTCCCGACCCAGTCGGGATGCGCGAGGGTGTGCACGGTCCGCGAGCTGCCCTGCAGGTAGCGCACGACGTCGCGGTACCCCTGCGTCGGCTCGTACTGGCTCCACGCGACGACGTCGCCGTCGAAGCCCAGGCCGCCGATCCGGTACGGGGAGCTATAGAGCTCCTCGACCTGGCCGCCGCCGACGGGCGCCGACAGGATGCGGTTGGTCTCCCACGTCGGCGAGTCGGGGTTGCCCGCGACCGACAGCCACACGACCCGCTTGCCATCGGTGTACGGGAAGGTGTGGTTGTTCCCGTCGTTCGGGGAGATCCGGTACGGCGCGACCTTGCCGTCGGTGCGGCCCACCCAGATCGACATCGGCTCGGTGCGGTTCGCGTCCGACCGCGGCACGGTGAACCAGCCGCCGGCCATGCTCGCCTTGGTGTCGATGTACATCCCGGTGTTGAGCCGGTCGACCAGCAGGTCGGTGTTCTTGCCGTACAGGTTCGCCTTCCACTTCGCGGTGATCCCGCGCGAGTCGAACGCCGCCTGCACCACCTTGAAGTCCTTGTTGCTCAGGCCGAAGGACTTGGCGGAGGCGAGCACCGCGTCCCGGGCGTCGACGAAGTCCGACATGGGCGTGAGGTAGTCGGTGAGCGCGCGGTAGACGATCTTGTCGGCGACCGCGCCGCCGAACGCCTGACGCAGGTCCCACAGCGCCCCGGACACGATCGTCGAGTTGAGGTGCACGCCGCCGTCGTCCATCTGCGGCGTGTCCATGAGGTGCTGGAAGTTTGCCGTGGTGGCGCCGTCGTCGAGGTTGCGCAGGGCGCACTTGGTGGGAGCCAGGGTGCGGCAGAGGTCGCCGCCGAGCAGGCTCGCCTCCGGGTCGGACATCGACGTGCCCGACGCGTCGACGTCGATGGCGTTGCCGAAGTAGTCGGCGATCGCCTCGTTGAGCGCGCCCGGCTGGCCGGCGTAGACGAAGCTGGCGGAGTTCTCCACCACACCGTGCGTCATCTCGTGGCCCACGACGTCCAGGTCGGCGGCCAGTGGCAGGTACTCGTCGTCGCCGCTGCCGTACACCATGCGGGTGCCGTCCCAGTACGCGTTGACGAACGGGTAGCCGCCGTAGGTGATGCCGACGATCGAGTTGATCGGCATGCCGTCATCGTCCAGGCTGTTGCGCCCGAGCTCGGTCTGGAACCACTCGAACACCTTCGCGGCGTCCCAGGCCGCGTCCACGGCGCCGGCGTCGGTCAGGTCGGCGCCGAGCGTGCTCGACGGGGACGCGAACGGCCCCACGCCCTCGGGCAACTGGCCGTCGAGCAGCTCGTAGTAGTCCCGGCCCCGAGCGTCCCACGTGGTGATCGGCACCGTCCGGCCGTCCGCGAGGGTGTGGGTCTGGTCGATCATGAGGTAGCGGCTGGCGTCGTCGATCCGGATGAGCGGGACCGGCACGGTGGCGCCGTGCAGACTCTTGCCCTCGCCGACGACCGGCGTCGTGCCGTTGCCCAACGGGGGCGGCTCCGTCACGGCCTGCGGCGCGACGGCGGTCCCGCCGGCGGCCAGGGCGCCGGCCTGCTGCGCGGTGGCGAACGGCTTGATCCGGCTGACGCTCAGCAGCGTCACCCCGTTCGTCGCGCCCACGTACACGTCGCGGAGCACGGGCTGGCCCGTGACGACGTCCTTGCCCCTGACGAGCACGCGCCGCGCGAGCACGCCGGTGCCCGTCGGCATGACCACGAGCCCCTGGTCGGTGCCACTGAGGTCGGCGTGGGCCGCGTCGGGCTTCGTGCCGGGCCGCGGGACGCCGGCCACGACGGCCGCGCCGGGGTGCAGGCTCTTGCGCACGTCCTCGACGGCTCGGGAGATCGCGACGTCAGCGGGCATCGGGGTGGCCGTCGTGTCGACGTCGAGGTCCGTGAAGTAGCTGCCCGACGTGCCGGTCACCGTGCGCTTGCCGGCCTTCTTCTCCATCCGCACCACGTACTGGGCGCCGAACACGGGCAGGCCCTTGTACTTCTGGTTCAGCCGGACCGTCTCCCGCGCGCCCTGCGTGTCGACGCTCGCTGTGGTGAGCGTGCCGGCCGGGTCGGCGATCTTGTAGCGGTCCTTGTGGCCCGCGAGGTGGGCCTTGGCGGCCTTGTCCGGTGCGATCGTGGCGTCGAGCGGGTCGGCCAGCTCGTCCACGAGCGCGGGGGTGTCCGTAGCGGGCGCCACGGTGGCCGGGATTGACGCCTCCACGGCCGTCGTCGTGCCCGTCGGCGACGGGGTCGTCGCGTTCGCGGCCTGGGCGGTGGCTCCGAGGAGGGCCGCCGTCGCCAGGATGGCGAGGGCGGGTGGTGCCTTGAGTCTGCGCATCTATCGCTCCTGCAAGGTGAGGACCGAGTCCGGTCCAGCCCCCGGCCGACTACTTGCGGCACGGGTTTCGCTCACCCTCACCGCGGCGTCACCACCAACACAAGGACGAGTTTGCGCATCTGCACAAGTCAGAAGCTCGCCGAGGGGGAGCCGATTTGAACGGCATACCTGGTCGGGCCCATGGTGGGCGGAGTGTCATCCCGCAAGGCGACCGGCATCGACGTCGTCGGAGCGGAGGCGGCGGGCGTTTCCCGGTGAGCGCGGTACCGGCCGCCGCGGCACGGCCCCAGCCGTCGGTCTGGACGGGGTCGGATCGACATCGCCGAGTCCAAGGGGCACAAGAGGCACTGCGCACGCGCCCACGCAGTGGGGCATCGAGTGGATCCCGTCCGCTCCCATCGCTGTCGTGGCTGGGTGTGCAGTCGCCAGTAGTGTTCGGCGATGTCGTCCGGGTCGAAGGCCGCACCTGGGGCGACGGCGCCGGCCACGGTGACCGTGGCTACGTGGATGCCGGACGGCCCGTCGCGGGATCGGCGCTCGGCCGGAGGTGGGCTGACCAGTACGGCGAGCATCCTGCCGCTGGCTCGTCTGAACCAGCACCCGTCGTTGCCCGGCCGGCCGGCCCTGTTTCGGGGCCGGTCCGGATCGCCGGCAGGTTGATAATGGCTGGCTTCGCGATGCCGAGCGGCGGCGCGGTGACCCAGTCCAGGTACGTGCATGAGTGCTCTATTTTGTCAGTCAAACGGTCGACTGCCCCGGAACCCAATCAGGCTCTTCACAGACCAGGGTGTAGTCGTGGTCTGAAGCCGCCGGTCTCGAGCAGGGACCTGGCGATGTAGTTGGTGATGTTGCGGAATCCGAGCGCGGAGCCGCGGAGGTGTTCGAGCCGTCCGTTGATCGCCTCGGTCGGGCCGTTGGATGTGCCGGGCCGGTCGAAGTAGGCCAGCACGTCGTCGGCACGCTTCTTCAACGTCCGGCCCAGCGTGATGACCTCGCTCAGCACGGCCGGGACGCCTGCGCTGACCGAGTCGATCAGCGCGGTCATCAACACGCGGCCACGAGCTCGGTCGGGCTCTCGGTAGGCCGCGATCATCCGCTGGTAGATCCCCCAGGTCGCCTCGACCTGCACATGGTCATCGACCGCGAACAGCGCCCGCAGACGGCTGCGCTGCTTGTCGGTGAGGAGGTCGGCGCCGGTGTGCAGGGTCCGCCGCGCCGAGTAGAGCGGGTCGCCCTTCATGCCGCGGTGACCGTGGATGGCTTGCTGGACCCTGCGTCGGCACCGGTCGAGCGCGTCGCCGGCCAAGCGGACCACGTGGAAGGGATCCATCACCGCGACCGCGTCAGGGAGCTCTTCGGTGGTGGCGGTCTTGAAGCCGCTGAACCCGTCCATCGCGACGACCTCGACCGCGTCACGCCAGGCGTCGGTGCGGGCGACGAGCCAGGTCTTGAACACTTGCTTGGAGCGGCCCTCGACCATGTCGAGGAGCCGTGCTGGGCCTGTCTTGTCGCGGATCGGGGTGAGGTCGATGATGACCGTGACGTACTTGTCACCACGGCTGGTGTGGCGCCAGACGTGCTCATCGACGCCGACGACCCGGACGCCGTCGAACCGTGCCGGGTCGTCGATCAGGACCCGCTTGCCCTCGGCGAGGACTGCGTCGTTGGCGGTGTTCCATCCGACGCCGAGACCTTCGGCGACCCGGGCGACGGTGAGGTGTCCGACCACAATCCCTTCGAGTGCCCACCGCAGCCCGCGCCGTGACAACTTCGACCGGGGCTCGGCCACCTGGGAGGTGTCCTGGCGCCAGACATGCCCGCAGCCACCGCATCGGTAGCGGCGGATCGTGACCAGCAGCGTTGTGGGCCGCCAGCCGAGCGGCTCGTGGGCAAACCGCCTGGTGACCGTGTCCCGGGGGGTCCCTTCGCAGCCGCAGCGGCGGCACCATTGGTCGGGTTCGAGAACCCGGCACGCGAGGACCGCGCGGTCGGGCTCGAGGCGTTGGCCGGTGACGACGAGGCCGAGCTCGTCGAGTCTGCAGAAGGTCGTTAGATCGGGGTGGGCGAACGCGTGCGAGCGGTCGCCGACGGTAGCGTCGGGCACGTGGCGGTTCTTTCAGGATGAGCGTGTAGGAGCCTTTCCCTCTGGAAACCTCGACATCCATCTGGGACCGCCGCGCCAGCTACACCCTCATCTGGCGAAGAGCTGCTCTAGCCGCGACTACACCCCAGTCCCTGGGAGTAGGTCATCTGTCGAGGGATCCGCGATCACGGCCGATGGCGGAAGCTGATGCGCATCAGCCGACTGTCAGCCCAGTCTTCGAGCCGAGTCGGCCGGATGGTGCCGGGGTCGTGGGGCTGATTGAGATCCGCCACGATCTCCGCCAGCACTGCCTGACGTTCAGCTGGGTCGGTGACAGGCGTGGCCCGTGCAGGCAGATCAGCACTAATCCCGTTCTTGAGGTGGAAGGTGAAGTTGGGATTGGCGAGAAGGTTCGCATGCCAGTCGGTCGCGGCACCGCCGGCGCCGCTACACAGGTAGGTGGCGCCCGCAGCTCGGTAGAAGAAGATCTCGATGCGGCGTGGCCGGCCGGTGCGGCGCCCCAGCGTCGTGATGTCGATGATCCGTTCGCTGGTGCCTGCGGCGGGTGTGATCTCGATGGCTCGCCGGATGTGATCGGGCAGGTGCGACAAAGACGCGTCACGTGCGGAGTCGTTCCATCCGGTCGTGTCTGGACTGTTCATGCGGTCTCGGTCTGAAGGGCGGGCCCGAGGAGGAGTCCACCGTCGATGACGTACTCCGACCCCGTGATGAACGACGCGTCTGATGACGTGAGGAACAGGAGAAGCCGGGTGACGTCGGTCGGCTCTCCAAGTCGGGGGATGGCGAACGGCTCGGGTGAGTAGAAGTCGGCGATTGCCGCGGTGGCGCCGGCTGCTGGTTCGTGGATGAAGGGGGTCGCGATCACGCCGGGGTGGATGGTGTTCACGCGGATGTGGTCCCGGCCGAGCTCGAGCGCTGCCGTTCGGGTAAGGCCTCGCACGGCCCACTTGCTGGCGGCGTACGGCGCGTAGTGAGCCGTGCCGCCCAGGCCCATTGTCGAGGCGACGTTGACGATGGCTCCCCCTGCTGCCCGGCGCAGAGCGGGGGCTGCGACCTTGATGCCGAGGAAGGTCCCTGTGAGGTTGATGTCGAGGATGCGCGACCAGGTGGCCTGGTCCGTGTTTTCGATTGTTGCGGGCGGGTTCTGGACGCCCGCGTTGTTGACGAGCACGTGCAGGGCGCCGAAGGCGCTCTCGGCGGCTAGCACAGCAGCGGACCACGAACTCTCGTCGGTGACGTCGAGGCGGGTGAAGTGAGCGCGGGTCCCGAGCTCGTCGGCGAGAGCGGCGCCGCGTTCCGCGTCGATGTCGCCGATCACCACGTTCGCTCCCTCGGCGTGAAAGGCGCGCACGTGGCTCGAGCCCTGGCCACCGGTCCCACCGGTCACGAGCACTGTCTGGTTGTCGAAGCGGTTCATCCGATGTTCCTTCGGTACGTGGGTGACTGACCGGGATCATCGGCGATGAACGGCCAGCCGATGGCGAGCCGAGCGACTCACCACTGTCCTAACACTAGGTCGGCGGCAGTGGCGAGTCAAGCCACTCACCTCGTATGCTCAGTCCATGAGCAGGGTCGTACCGACGTATCACCAGCGCGTCGCCCAGGAGAAGCGCGCGCTGATCGTGACGGCCGCGACCGCACTGTTCCTCGAGTTGGGCTACGACCGGACATCGCTGGCGCGGATCGCAGAGCGCTCGGGTGTCTCGCGGGCCACCTTGTTCAAGCAATTTCCGAGCAAGGCTGCCCTGTTCGACGCCATCGTCACCGAGTCCTGGTCAACCGCTGACGAGGAGGATCCTCCGCCGGCAGGCAACGTCGTTGACGGGCTCAGCGCCATCGGTCGCCGTTACGCCGAGCTGTTGAGCCGGCCCCAGATGACCGACCTGTTCCGAATCGTCATCGCCGAGCTGCCGCGGTTCCCGGAGCTGGCCCATGCGCAGTTCTCGCACGGGAAGATGCCCTACTTCGAGTCCGTACGCAGCTACCTCCTGGCTGAGCACGAGGCGGGAACGGTGCGGGTCGAGGACGTGGACCTCGCAGCCACCCAGTTCCTGGGCATGATCTCCAACTACGTCTTCTGGCCGACTCTCCTGGTGCCGGGCTGGGAGGTGAGCGCCGAACGCGTCGCTCAGGTAGTCGACGAGGCCGTCCGCACCATCGCCGCCCGGTACGCCACGACTGGACCAGGGGCGTCCACCATCGACTGAGTCCCGCCGCCACCAAAGGAGCTGATGCCTAAGCAATCGAGGCCGTCGGCACCAAGGGCGTTCGCGGGGCATCCCGGGGCGGACACCGAAGGAGGGAGTGTCGATGTGTTGACCCACCTCGATCAGCCTGGCATCAGCACGGCCCGACAAGAGGTCTCAGCAGCGGGCCCAAACGTGCAAGGCTGCCCTCTCGGGGTGGAAACTCCCAACGACAGCAAGAGGGGTGACCCAAGACCCGCAAGCCCAGCCCCCGCAGCTACACCCTCATCTGTGAAAAGCCCCCAATCACCCGCTGACGACCATCGTCCAAGACCACGCCCTGCCAGGCTGATAGGCGTCGAGACAGGTACGGCTTGACGGTGCAGACCTTGCATCGGCATCAGTTGCTGGCGATGTTCGTGTTCGCTAACTGCGATAGGCATGGCGGCATCCCCGGCCGGTGACGTTGTGTAACGAGTAGCCGCCGTTCGGGGCGACCGTGCCGCATCCGCTGTTGGCCGATGAGCGTGCGTCCTGCGGCTAGTCGTTTTCCTTTTCGATCGCTTCGCGTACGGCCGGGGCGATCTCCCTGGCCCAGCGGCTGAGGGAGACGATGTCCGGCGTGCCGCCGCTTGGTGAGAAGAGCGTGAAGCCGGACGCGCCGTGCTCCAGTACGGCCCCGGTCAGCTCCTCGATCCACTGGCCGACGGAACCTCCGGTCCAGCCGCCGTCGCGGTCACGGGTGGCGGCCGTCGGCCGGTCGGTGATGCGTCCGGGGAAGTTGAAGACCGTACGGATCTCGCGCGGATCGCGGCCCACGGCCGCTGCCGCGTCGTCGATGACCGGCCGCGACACCTTGTATCGCTCGCTGAGCCAGTCCGCAGCGTGGCCGGGGATCCAGCCGTCGGCCACCCGGCCGGTGGAGGCCAGGGATTTCGGGCCGACCGATCCGGTCCACACGGGGGGCGCGGCCACCGGGGCCGGCTCGATCTGGTCCACCTGGTAGTGGCGGCCCCGGTAGGTGACCGGCGGGCCGCCACCGGACAGCATCTTGACCAGGACGATCGCCTCCTCGAAGGCGTCCACCGCATCGGCCGGTGACAGCCGCGGCACTCCCATGTCGGCGATCCGATCCCACAGCCCGCCCGCGCCCATGCCGAGCACGATGCGGCCGCCGGAGAGCGCCGATAGCGACGTCACCGTCCGCGCCAGCATGGGAGCGGGCCGGGTTGGCAGGTTGGTGACGTTGGCGAAGCCCGAGATGCGCTGCGTACGTCCGAGGATGAATCCGACGGTGGCGTACGCGTCCAAGCGCCCGCCGAGGTAGGGGTGGTCCGACAGCGAAAAGATGTCAAGCCCGTCACGGTCGGCCTGTTGAGCCATGCGCAGCAGCTCCGGCACATCGTCAATGCCGCTATGCGCGCCGAAGCCGAAGACGATTTCTTGTACAGACAATGCTCTGCCTTTCATTCGAGGGGCGATTTCACCAGGCGTACGCCTCGGGCGCGGGCTTGGCCCCGTTCGGACCGGGCGGTGGGAACAGTTCGTCCAGTCTGGCCAGCGTGGAGTCGTCGAGCCTGATCGTGAGTGCGCGCAGCGAACCGTCGAGTTGCTCGGTCGTCCGCGGCCCGATGATGGGCCCGGTCACGCCGTCCTGCGCGAGCAGCCACGCCAGTCCGACGTGGGCCGGGTCCTCGCCGATGTCGGCGCACAGCTTCGCGTACGCCTCAATGGTCTCGCGGTGCTGGGCGAGCAGGCCGACGGAGTGTCCCGTGCTGCCGCGGGAGGCGTTGCCCTCCTTCTGCTTGCGGAGGATGCCGCCGAACACTCCGCCGTGCAGCGGCCCCCACGGGATCACGCCCAGCCCGTAGTGCCGCGCCGCGGGCAGCACCTCCAGCTCGACCCAGCGCGTCATCAGGTTGTAGATCGACTGTTCGCTGACCAGCCCGAGGAAGTGCCGCGACCGCGCAGCCTCCTGCGCCTGGGCGATGTGCCAGCCGGCGAATTTGGACGAACCGAAGTAGAGCACTTTTCCCTGTTGGCGAAGGACGCTGAACGCCTCCCAGATTTCTTCCCACGGCGTGTTCCGGTCGACGTGGTGCATCTGGTACAGGTCGATGTAGTCGGTCTGCAGGCGCTTGAGCGACGCGTCGCACGCGCGCCGGATGTTCAGCGCGGACAGGAACCCTTCGTTGGGCCAACCGCCCGTCGGGATGTAGACCTTTGTGGCCAGGACGGTCTTCTCGCGCCGGCCGTCGCCCGAGGCGAACCACCGGCCGATGATCTGTTCGGTGGCGACCTCGCCTGTCCTTGTGCCGTAGACGTTCGCGTGTCGATGAAGTTGATGCCGTGGTCGTGCGCCCGCTTCATGATCGCGTGACTGTCCGCTTCGGAGGTCTCGGTCCCAAAGTTCATGGTGCCGAGTACGAGCCGGGGACACGGAAAGACCGCTGCGGCCAAGGCGGGTGTACTCCACGTGTTCCAACCTTTCAGGCGGTGGGGCCGAACTGCTCGATGAAGCGGCCGGTGAACAGATCCGCGCCCTTGTACTCGGAGACCATCGCGGCCGGGGCAACGAACGGGCCCTCGGGAGAGGGCAGCTGTCCGACACCGCCGTTCGGACCGAGTGGGAGCAGGATCATGGGGAAGGGCAGGGGCTGGTAGGTGGCCGTGGGCTGTTCACCGTTCAGCTGGGCGGTGATGTTGTTGGCGACCACCTCGGCGTGCTGCATCGCGTACCCGGCCATCTTGGCCTCCGCGACATCGGTGATGTCGCCGACCGCGTAGACGTGGTCGTGCCCCTTGACGTTGAGAAGTTCGGTCACGGGAACCTGGCCCTGCGGCGCGGGTCGTGAGCTTGCCGTCGGCGAGGTAGTCGCTGTTGGTGCTTGTCCCGTAGGCGCGGAACCAGATGTCGGCGGTGATCTCGTCACCGCCGGTGGTGGTGACGGTGCAGGTCTCCGCCGCTCCAGGCTCGGTCGTCGCGGGCACCCTCAGCTCGGTGCCCAGCCGCAGCTGGATGTCCCGTTCGTCGAGCTGCCGGTGCAGGTCCTGGCGCATCTCCGGCTTGAAGCCGGGGAGCAGCTGCTCGGCCGGGTCGACGATTGTCACCTGCTTGTGCGGCCAGACCTCCTTGATTTCCCCGGCCAGTTCCAAACCGACCGGCCCGGCGCCGAGGATCAGCACCCGCTCGGCGTCGACCAGTTCCTTGTGGGTCTGGCGCAGGTCGTCCAGCACCTCGCTGGTGCTGGTGGAGTTGGCGTTGGGCTTGGCCGGATAGGCGTAGCTGGAGCCGGTGGCCAGGACCAGATAGTCCGCCTCAACCCGCTGACCTGAGGCCAAGGTGACGCCGCCCGGGTCCACCGAGACCGCGCGGTCGCGAATCACCGTGCCCCGCGTGAGCAGCGTGTCGAAGGGGAAGAACATGTTGGGCGCCCAGTCGGGCTGGGCCAGCGCCCGCAGCGATCCCGCCGAGTTGACGAACGCATCCCGGAGATCGATGAGGACGACGTCGGCCTCGGAGTCCAGCGCCTTGGCGGCCGCCGAACCCCCGTAACCTCCGCCGATGACCGCGACGGTACGACCCATGATTTCACGCTCCCACATACGAAAGAGTTCAGTTCGTTGCACGAACCATATTAGTTCGTAACGCGAACTGCAAGCCCTGCCTCGTGGGTCACGGGATCCCGGTCTTAGTGCTTGCGAGCGGTGGAGGCTCCTTCGTCCGGCTCTGGGAAGACCACCGGAACCTCGTTGTCCACCACGACGCGGCCGAGCAGGCCGGCAAGGGTGGCGCGTTCGGCGGCAGAGAGTCCCACCGGCAGCTTGTCGATCCGCCGGCAGGTCTCGGCATAGAATTCCTCTGCGAGCCCGTCGCCGCGCGGAGTGAGCACGACCCGCACCGCACGCGCATCCTGCGGGTCTGGTTCGCGCCGGACCAGGCCGTTGCGCTCACTGCGGTCCACCAAGCCGGTAAGGCTCGACTTGGCCAGCCCCAGCACCGCACCCAATTCACCCATGCCGTACGGCCGCGCCATCAGCACGCACAGCAACTGTCCCTGCTGCGGCGTCAGGCCGTACTCCTGAGCCGACTCGGCGTACACAGCATTCACCAAGAACGTGGACCGCACCAGCGCGGCCACAACCCCGATCTGGCCATCATCATGCTTACCCACTCAGCCAGGGTACATCAGAGCACCTTATAATTCGGGTGGCGAACTTTCTGGCGTTGTGCATCCTCAATTGCCGCTGACCGCGCCCAGGGGCAGTGCGCTGCTGAATGACGTGTCACCCGAGCACTGGCTCCATGCGATTCAGGGTCAGGATCCCCCTGGGCTCGCGACCACACCCGGCTTGCCTCGGCACCTCCACGACTACGCCGCCTCGAGACACACCTCTTCTTCGAGCATTGCGGCGCCACGAAGGCCAGCATTCGGACAGTTCTGATACCCCACATCGCCAGCAGTGTCCGCGGCGAAGATCTGACGGCCCAGATCAGTCTATGTCGATCAGGCCTTGCGGCAGGTCAGCAGGACCGTTTGCCTGCCCGGCTTCGTCGGTGACTTCGAGAGGGCGTGGCTCGGGGGACTTCGGCATTGAGAGACGTTGGCGAGAACCAGCGCCCTTTGTTGACCACGACCTCTGGCAGTGTCGGCTCCGCCTGAAAACTGGATCTGGATCTGGATCTGGCCCACTTTCCGTGATCGGGACTGACCCGGCTCGGAGTGCTAAGTCCACTGTGTAGGGTGCGTCGTGCGATCGGCTGATCTTGTTGCGGTCCTGCCTCATCTGGCACCTGTCGTGGTTGAGCGAGTGGATCGACAGTCAGCTGGCCTGCGGATATGGGCGCGAGCGCGAGCCCGTCGTCGGCGTGTACCGGTTGTGGGCGTCGGGCCCGGCGGGTTCACAGCCGCATCGACGCAGCAGGCGATGAGCGACCGCAGTCCCGATGCGGCATCGCGCTCCGCTGTGTCCACTACCCCCTTGGGAGGGCATGCGCCATGGCCAGTTCATTCATGGCAGAGGTGCTGTGTGGGTTACTGCCGTACTTCCGGGCCTTTGAACGCGCTGTACAACCTCGGGTGCCAATCAGCACGACGGGGCACCTCGACGCCGATCTCGCCCCGCTTGAGTTGGCCACCGCTTGTGCGCAGCGCGCAGGCGCGCGGTGGCATCGCGGTCGACATCGTCAACTTCCGTAGCCGCCCCGGCGCCTCCCTGACATTCGCCGACCTGGCTGACCTGGCCCGGAGCGTCCACCAGGCCGCCGCCGCAGGCACCTCCGGCATCATCATCACCCAGGGCACGGACACCTCGAAGAAACCGCCTACTACCTGCATCTCCTGCACACCGGACCGCAGCCCATCGTCGTCACCGGTGCCATGCGCAACCCCACCCTCGCCGGCCCCGACGGGCCTGCCAACCTTCTCGCCGCCACCAGGGTCGCTGCCAGCCCTCATGCCCGAGACCGGGGCGCTCTCGTCGTCATGGCCGACGAGATCCACGCCGCCGACCGTGTCCGCAAAACGAACTCCGTCAGCACTCAGGCGTTTACCTCACCCAATGGCGGCCCACTCGGCTACGTCGTGGAAGGCGAAGCCCGCTTCCTCAGCCACACCGCCCTCCGGCCACGCTGTACCGACACCCGTACGCCAGCCGCGCGTGGGCCTCTACACCGCCACAGTCGGCGACGATGCGACTTGCCTGTCCGCAGCGGCAGCCCACTTCGACGGCCTCGTCATCGCTGGCTTCGGCGTCGGGCACGTCCCGGACACCTGGGTCTCCACCCTCACGGCACTCGCCCAGCAGATCCCCGTGGTCCTCGCCTCCCGCATCGGTGCGGGACCTGTGCTCCACCTACGGCTTCCCGGGCTCCGAGCGGGACCTCACCGAACGGGGACTCATTCCTGCAGGCTTCCTCGACCCCTACAAGGCCCGGATCCTGCTCCATCTCACCCTTGCCGCAGGCGCCACCGCCCACGAGACGGCAATGGCTTTTCGCGCCGTGGCCTACCCCGGCGAGCCCTGGCCATGGCCGCAGCAGCCGGCCACCAACGCCCCGACCGTCTGAAGGAGCCCTCTTGCGCAGCCGCGAAGTCGTCCCCGGACGTACCATCGTCGCCGTCTTCGACCACGGGGAAGACTTCTACGACGCCCTCGACCGCACCTGCCGCACCCATGACATCCGCCAGGGCTACATCCCCACGTTTGTTGCGGGCCTCGCCACCGCGGACATCGTTGGCACCTGCGAACGCCTCGACAACCCCGACGCCCCCGTGTGGACCAAAGTCCACCTGACCAGGGAGCGATTTTCATCGTGACGGTGCAGGTCACGGGCAGTGCGGGAGGCCGGTGTCGACATAGGACGAGGCTCCCGGTAAGACAGCAATTGAC
>NZ_JBEXIM010000057.1:0-31380 GCF_040608575.1 Micromonospora sp. NPDC005171
CTTCGAAGCCACCGGGTCGGACCTGCTACCAGCGTTCCAGGCAGCCTGAATACGATCAACACATCGACCCTGTCCGTCGAAACGGGTCAAGCCCAGTCGAAGTCGTGGACGGCATGACCACTGTTGGAGTCAGCCTTCCTGAGCCATCGCGGATTGATCTCGCGTTCGATCAGCGTCCGAGCTAGAGCCTCGGATGCCTTGTCAGGCGGTTTCAGCAGGTGCTCCGGCAGTTTCGCAGACCGGCTTGATCTCATCCCCATTTCGCAACTGCCCCTGCCTCTCGCCTCTGGCAACACGACTCCGCTTCAAGTCTGACAGCTGGGGCTTCGGCGCGCCTGCCTCAGTCCGGAGGTTGCGTGGCCGCGTCGCCGGTTTGCTCGCGTCATTGCCCGCCGTCTGCTTGGACGAGACGCCGCACCACAAGCCGGGCCCAGGTCCAAGCCTTGGAGTACCGCCATCAGGGCGTCGACAACATGCAGCGCTGGATCGGCAGCTCACGAGCCGCGCGGCGTGTGGTCACCGACGGCAGGAGGCGGTTACTCGTCCGCGGCACGCAAACGCCGCCGCGACGGGTCGGACCCCGTACGACGGCGGCGGCCAGTCACCTTGCGGGTGACCGGCCGCCGTTGCGTCGATCAGTTAGAGCTTCGCGGCGCCCGCCTCGACGGCCTCCTGCACCGCCGAGGTACGGCGGAGCTCGGCCCGCTGGTCGCCGGCGTCCTCCCGGTCCGGGCTGGCCACCCGGGCCGACCGGTTGGTGGTCGCCGCGGCCTGGTCACCTGTCACACCACCGCGGATCCGGTTGTTCGCGGCCACCTGGGCGGCCGGGTCGTTGGACGTCACCGCCAACTGGCCATTGATGATGTTGTCGTCGACGGTGACGCCACCTGTGGTGCTGGTGATGCTCACGTCCCCACCCCAGTAACCGCCGGAGGCGCAGCTGTCGAGGGTGCCGTTCGGGCCGAGCTGCACACCGCCCAGGTTGCCGGCGAAGGTGGCCCGGCCCTGGACCGCACTGCCACACACCACGCTGCCGGTGGCGCTGTTGAGCACCGACAGCGTGCCGTCGACGAACGAGTCGTGCACGTCGGTGTAGTAGGTGCCGGTGCTGCTGAGGTTGCGCTGCACCTGGGTGCCCCGGTCGAGCCGGACCTCACCGGCACTGACGTTGACGTGCCCGGTGACCGTCGACGCCTCGGCGAAGAGGAAGCTGTCGATGGTCGTGGAGCCCTTCGGCCGGACGGTCAGGGTGCCGGTGCGGGCGTCCTTCAGGAAGATCCCGTACCCCCCGGCCGCGAGCACGACCTGCCCGTCGACTGTCGTCTCGGTCGCGTCGAGGTAGCCGTCGGCGGCGACGCGTACCTCACCGCTGACCCGGCCGCCTGTCACCACCAGGTTGCCGCCGGCCGCGACGGTGACGTTGCCGGTGATCGTGGTGCCGGTCAGCGCGCAGGACTCGCCGGCGGGCACGAGCAGGTCGTTGGGCACGGTCACCGCGCCGCCGGTGCCGATGCAGTGGGTGACCAGGTCGGCGTGTGCGGTGGGCGCCACGGCCAGCACCGAGGCCGCGATGACGGCGCTCACGGTGGCCAGCTTGGCGACGGTACGTCCGGGCATCGTGGTACTCCCTGTCGGTGAGGTTCGAGGACTCATGCGCCGACGTCCGATCGGGCCGCGGCCCGGACGATGGCGCCTTGCTGCCGCCGGTCGAGCGTTCCGCCGGTCACGAGCGCGGCGGTGACCGCCTCGACGTGCCGGACGAACGCGGCGTGGTCGGCGTAGTCGGCGTGTTCGTCGATCAGATCGTTGATGGTGCAGCCGTCGCCGGTGTCCACGTTGGCCACACCGCTGTCGCTGCCGTCGATGACCACCGTGGCCCGGGTGTCCGAGTCGGGGCAGCTGTCGGTGCCGTCGGCCACCACTGTGAACGTGGTGGACTGCTCGGTGGAGGTGTTCCCCGCCGTGTCGGTCGCCCGGTAGCGCAGGGTGTGCGCGCCGGGTGCGCGGACGGCGACCGGAGCGGTGTACGCCGTCCAGCCTCCGGTGTCGAGCGCGTACTCGATCTTCGCCACGCCCGACTCGGCGTCGGTGGCCGTCACGGTGACGGTCGCGCCGCCGACGTACCCGCCGTCGTCGTCGCGGTCACCGGCCAGCGTGGCGGCGACCGTGGGTGGGGTGGTGTCCTCGGCCTGCGGCTCGACGACTGTGAAGTGGGCCATCTGCTCGGCTGACGTGTTCCCGGCGGCGTCGGTCGCCCGGTAGTGCAGCATGTGCATCCCGGCCGCGTTCACCACGACAGGGTTGGTGTACGCGGTGAAGGAGGCCCCGTCCAGCGCGTACTCGATGGTGGCGACACCGGATCCGCTGTCGGTGGCGGTCAACGTGGCGGTGGCCGTACCGATGTAGTTGCCGTCGTCGTCGCGGTCGCCGGCCAGTGCGGCCGTGACCACCGGCGCGGTGGTGTCCTCCTCCCCCGGCTCGACGATCCGGAACGCCACCGAGCCGACGGCGCTGGTGTTGCCGGCCTGGTCGGTGGCGCGGAACTGCACCGCGTGGTCACCGACGGCGGTCACCCGCACCGGCTCGGTGTACGGCTGGAAGCTGGTGTCGTCGACCTGGTACTCGACAGTGTCCACACCGGAGCCTGCATCGGTGGCCGTCACGGTCACCGTTGCCGCGCCGACGTAGTTGCCGTCCGGGTCCTGGTCGCCGGACACCTCGGCGGTCACGGTCGGCGCGGTGGTGTCGCCGCCGCCACCGCCGTCGGTGACCACCAGCTCACCGACCATCGAGCTGTGGCCGGGGATCGAGCAGAAGTACCGGTACCGTCCCGGGGTCAGCGTCACCGTCGCCTGGTGGCGGCCGTCGTTGGCGTCGAAGGGGCTGGCCAGGATGTTGAGTGTGACGTCGTGGTTGTAGCCCTCGGTGCTGGTGTCGAAGGTCAGGGTGTGCGGCATCCCGGTGGTGTTGCCGGTGGCCGCGCTGTTCTCCCAGATGATCGTGGTCGCTCCGGCCACCGCCGTGGTGGGCGCGGACTTGTAGCGGGTGATGCTGTCGTCAGCTGTCCAGGTCAACACCTGGTCGGCGGCGACGCGCGGGGCGGCGGAGGCGGGCACTGCGGCCAACGGGATCACCGTGAGCAGGAGCGCCGCCAGCGCGGCCTTCAGTCGTCGGGTCATTGTCACTCCTAGAGTTCCCGCACGCGGATGTTGCGGAACTCGGTCAGGTCGTTGTCACCGTGGTTCTGCAGGCCGATGAAGCCGCGCAGGAACTGCCGCAGGTCGGTCGGCGGGTCGCCGGCGCGCGACGACTGCTTGCCGGGCGTGTTGTCGAACTCATTGATCACCACGCCGTTGCGGATCATCGTGTAGTGCTGCCCGACGACGCGGATCTCGTAGTCGTTCCACTCGTTCTTCGGCGTCACGCCGGCCTGGGCGAGCGGCACCGGGTCGAAGTTGTAGACCGAGCCGGTCTTCTGCGGCTCACCGGTGTCACCGTCGTAGATCTGGATCTCGTGTCCGCAGTAGATCGCCATCCAGGCGGGTGAGGTCCGCGCCGACCCGACCGTGCCGCAGCTGTCCGGTGGCCGCTGGTCGAGGGGGGTTCGTAGGTCCGGGAACCGGACGAAGACTCCGGTGTTGGCCCGCCCGGTGCCCGGGGCGATGTCGCGGAACTGCACCTTCAGTGAGAAGTCGCCCAGCTCCTTGGTGTGCCAGAGCATGCCCAGGCCACCGCTGGAGCGCAGCGCCCCGTCCGGCTGGATGGCCCACGACCCCGTCGGTGCCTGCTGCCAACCACGCAGTGACTCCGCGGTGCCGTCGAAGAGCGGCTCGTACCCGGTGTGGCCGTCCCGACCAATCTCCGACGCGGCGGCCAGCCGGGTGAGGGTGCCCGACTCGCGGCTGCTGAGCAGGCCGTCGTCCTGCAACGCGCGGGCCACGTCGGTCACGTGCCGGACGAAACCGTTGTGGTCGGCCCAGGTGCTCTCGTCGTCGATCAGGTCGTTGGCCGTGCAGCCCTGCCCGACCGTGCGACTGGGCACCCCGGTGTCGGTGTCACCGAGCCACACCGTCGGCCGGTCGTCGGGCACCGCGCAGCCCACCGTCACAGTGGTCTGCACCGTCGCCGTCTCCCCGTCTGCGTACGTGACGGTGAGCTTCGCGGTGTAGGTGCCGACAGTGGCGTACGTGTGCCGGGGGTCCACCTCGGTCGACGTGGCGCCGTCGCCGAACTCCCACCGGTGGCTGACGCCGCCGGAGCGGGAACCGGTGAAGGCGACAGTCAGCGGCTTGTTCTGCACGGCGGTCGAGGTCGCCGCCGGTGCCGGGGTGGGCGCGCCGCCGGTGTAGCTGATCCGGATCAGCTTCTGGTTCGCGTGCAGGCTGAAGAACCCGCCGCCGTAGTCGAGCAGGTAGAGCGCGCCGTCCGGGCCGAACTTCGCGTCCATCCAGCTCTGCAGCCGGGTGTCGCCGTTGCCACCCGGGATGATGGCCCGCAGCGACTCGGCGTACACCGGCGGGGCGGCCGTCGGCACGCCGGCCGGGTCGACGGTGACCGCCACTCGGTTGGCGGCGTTCGACTGGTCGCCGATGAACCACTTGCCGTCCCAGTGCTCCGGCCACGCCATGCCACTCGTGGTGTCGACGAGGCTCCGGTGGTACGTCGGGCCGGACATGATGGCCTGCCCGCCGCCGCGCAGGTACGGCTGGGTGTAGGTGGCGTCGGCCGCCACGTACGTCGGCAGGCCGCTGCCGTCGGTCCGCTTCGGGAACACCGGGCCGCCGCCGTCCGGCGAGTACCAGATCATGTTGTCCCGGGCCGCCGGGATGTCCTCCAGTCCGGTGTTGCGCGGCGAGGTGTTCTTCAGGTTGTCGCAGTCGTACCAGCCGGTCAGCACCGTCGCGTCGGTGTTGCTGCGGTCGCGGTAGGGCTGCCGGTTGCCCATGCAGTACGGCCAGCCCTGGTTGCCGGCCGAGGTGATGATGGTGGCCGTCTCGTACTTCGCCGGGCCCAGGGTGGGGCTGGGCGACGAGGCGTCCGGGCCGACCCAGCCGGCGGTCAGCCACTGGTGCACCGGGTCGATCTGGAGGCGGGCGATGTTGCGCACGCCCATCACGTAGATCTCCGGTCGGGTCTTCTCGGTGCCCGGTGGGAACAGGTTGCCCTCCGGGATGGTGTACGTCCCGTCGGCCTCCGGGTGAATCCGGATGATCTTGCCGGCGAGGTCGTTGGTGTTACCCGACGTGCGGCGGGCGTCCTGGAACGAGATCCCCTGGTACTCCTGGGTCCAGTTGTTGCCGGCGTAGCCCTGCGACCCCTCCGAGGAGTTGTTGTCGCCGGAGCCGACGTAGAGGTTGCCCTTGGCGTCGAACGCCATGCCGCCGCCGGCGTGGCAGCAGCTGTGGATTTGCACGGGGAACTGCAACAGGTCCTTGCGGGTGGCCTGGTCGATGGTCTGCGCCTGCCGGTCGTAGGTGAACCGTGAGACGGTCCGCTGACCGACCCGCTTCACCCGGTCGACCGACTCGTGCGGCATCCAGTAGACGTAGAGCCAGCCGTTCTCGGCGAACTTCGGGTCGGGCACGATGCCGAGCAGGCCCTCCTCGTTCTTCACCAACTCGGAACCGCTGCCCCGGTTGCCCATCACCTGCAGCGTGGTGAGCAGCTTGACCTGCTTCGTACGCGGATCCCAGGAGTGGATGGTGCCGCAGCCCAGGCCGACCTTCGGGTCGTTCCAGTCAGCGATCGGGCCGGTGGGGCAGGCCGCCTTGCCGACGTAGAAGACAGTGCCGTCCGGGGCGATGGTCAGCCCGTGTGGCTCGCCGATTTGGTCCAACTGCCCGGTCTGGTTGGCGGCGGTGAGTCGCTCCACCTTGTAGTTCGCGGCGATGGTGGCCTGGCAGTCACCGCGTACCCGACCGGTGGTCCAGTTGAGGGCTCCGGCGAGGTGGGCGCGGAACGCCTCCTCGCCGTAGCTGCCCTCGGTGTGCCCCATGCCGGTGTAGAACGACCGGCCGCCGTCGTAGTCCCGGCACCAGGACACCGGGTGGAACGGGCCGTTGGCGCCCGGACCCGGGTCGTAGTGGCGTTCCTCGACCTGGGCGAGGGTGTGCACGGCGCCGATCGGGTTCGGGTCCCAGTTGTCCCAGCGGTCGGACCGGGTGACGGTCAGCGGCAGCGACGCCGTGGCCGGGTGTTTGCGGTCCAGGATGTCGACGACGGCCCGGTTCACGGGGGTCGGCGGCGGCGCGGTGGCCGCGCCGGTGAACAGGCGCAGGTCGGCGAGCTGGATCAACGGCTCACCGCTGTTGGCGGTGATGTTCAGCCGGTAGCGGCTGAACTCCTGCGGCGCGGCGATGTCGAACCGGCGGGTCTGGAACCGCTCCGCGAAGCTCTGGCCGGTGCGTCGGTCCAGATCGGACCAGTTCTGCCCGTCGTTGGAGCCCTGCAGCGTCCAGTCCTTCGGGTCCCGCCCGACGAAGTCGTTGGCCGACGTCAGCGCGTACCCGGTGATCCGCTTGGGTGCGGCCAGCTGGTACGCCACCCACGCGGTCGGGGTCCGGACCAGCCACTTGGTGTTGGCGTCGCCGTCGGTCAGCTTCTCCTTGGTCTCGCTCGGCGGGTTGTCACCGCTGGCGGTCACCCCGGCCACCGGCTCGGCGACCGGGATGGCGCCCGCCGGGCGGGCGCCGATCAGGCCGGTGAACCAGGTGGAGTCGACCTGCGCGCGGGCGGCGTCGGCGATGCCGACGAAACCGCCGCCGGCCTTGACGAAGCTCTGGAGCGCCGACTCCTGGTCGCGGTTCAGCGCGGCGCCCGTCGCGGAGAGAAAGACCACGCTGCGGTACGCGGACAACCCGGCCGTGGTGAAGGTAGCCGGGTCGGTGGTGGCCGTGACATCGATGTCATGAACGGCACCAAGCTGTTTGATGGTGTCGACCGCGCGAGAAACCGGGTCCTGTTGCTCGGCCACCGGGCCGTGGAACACCAGGACCGCTGTCTGCTGCGGCTGCGCCGCCTGGGGGGCGACCGCCGTTCGTGGTGCGGCCGAGGCCGCCGTCGTCGCCGGGATCAGTGTCGCGAATGCCGCTACCGCGGCGAGGGTTCGTCGTAACTTTCGGGTCATGCCCGTCCCCACTTTCGGTTCGGTCAGCTTCCGTGCGTGTGGGTGTGGCCCTGGAACCGGTGGATCGCCTCCTCGGCGCCCGGCGGCATGCTGCCGTCGGCGTTGCGCACCAGGAAGATGCCGGCCATGCCGCCGTCGGAGTGCGTCTGCACGTGGCAGTGGTACATCCACGCGCCGGGTCCGACTCCCTCCCCGGCCAGCACCTGGAAACCGAACGAGCTGCCGGGGTTGAGGTCCTTGTTGTCGACCACCAGGCTCGGGTCGCTCGGCCCCTCCAACATCCCGGTGCGGTTGTCCGCCCAGCGGTGCGCGTGCAGGTGGAAGGTGTGGAACAGGTTGCCGTGGCCGATCGCGATCCACTCGACGCGCTCGCCCAGGTTCGCCTCGAACATCGGCGTCGCCGGGGCCATCTTGTTGTTGATCATCATGTCGTGGAACACGGCCGTGAACTGCTTCGACGGCAGGATGTCGCCCCGCCGCCGGACGACCAGCGCCCCGTACAGTCCTTTCGCGACACCGCCGGTGCCGTGGTCGGTGCCCATCGCGTGATCGTGGTAGTGCCAGTAGCCGGCGCTGCCCGGCATGTACCGCCGGCCCGCCGCGGCCACCATCTCGTGCGAACGCCAGACGTACGTCCGCGTCTCACCGGGATTGTTGAACGAGGCGTTGAACGGGCTGCCGTCGGACTCGGTGCTGTAGTCCACCCCGTGCGGATGGATGGACAGCCGCTGGTCGGTGGTGTTGACCAGGGTGATCTCCAGGGTGTCACCCTCGTACATCTCCAGGATCGGGCCCGGAACGGTGGCCTGACCGGGCGCCAGGCCGTACCCGAACAGGTTGCCGGGCAACTGTTCGGCGTAGATGGTGATCTTCTTGGTGACACCGACGGCGGCCCGGGCGGGGCTGCCGCCGAACACGGTGCCGATCGTTGGGGCGGACGCGCCCAACGCCCCGGCGGCGAGCGCGCCGGTGGCGATCAGCGATCTGCGGGACAGGTGGCGGTGAGGGCCACCAGCGTGATCGTCCATGGGTCTCCGTTCCCGACCGGGCGAAGACGCGACGAGGGCAGGGTGCATCGACCCGAGCACGGGGGCGGTGGCACGACTGAGGGTGAGGCTCGTCGCGAACTTTGCTCGGAAGACTCAAAGCTTTCTATGGATGACAGCAACTTATGTAATCCATCGACGAAAGTACAGCTCTGATTGCAAAAAGATTACCTTGACATCACGACGCCCGTCGATTGACATGAAGCTGACACACAAGCAGACGCCGGGCTGCCGTCAATGCGGCAACCCGGCGGTCAGGCGTACGGAAGAGTGGTCAGAGGTGGTGGCGGTCGTCTGCCGGCAGGCCGGTGGCCTGCGGTGGCTCGGGCGACTGGTCGGGCTCACCGAGCTGCGCGACGTGTGTCGGGTCGAGGACCCGGGAGAGGAACGCGCGGGTCCGTTCGTGCTTCGGCGCGCCGAGCACCTCCTGCGGCGGCCCCTGCTCGACCACCACGCCACCGTCCATGAACACGACCCGGTCGGCGACGTCGCGGGCGAACGCCATCTCGTGGGTGACCACCATCATCGTCATGCCGTCCTCGGCCAGCTTGCGCATCACGGTGAGCACGTCGCCGACGAGTTCCGGGTCGAGCGCGGAGGTCGGCTCGTCGAAGAGCATCAGCTTCGGCTCCATCGACAACGACCGGGCGATCGCCGCCCGCTGCTGCTGCCCACCGGAGAGCTGCGCCGGGAAGGCGTCGGCCTTGTCGGTCAGCCCGACCCGCTCCAGGTTGGCCCGCGCGACCCGCTCGGCCTCGGCCCGACTCCGCCGGAGCACCCGGCGCTGGGCGATGGTGAGGTTGTTCAGGACGGTCAGGTGCGGAAACAGGTTGAACGACTGGAAGACCATGCCGATGCCCCGGCGGACCGCGTCGATCTCGACGTCCGGGTCGGTCATCTCGACCCCGTTCACCCAGATCTTGCCGGCGGTCGGCTCCTCCAGCAGGTCGACGCAGCGCAGCAGTGTCGACTTGCCGGAGCCGGACGGGCCGATGACGCAGACCACCTCGCCCTGGCCGACCTCGAAGTCGATGCCCTTGAGCACCTCAAGGGGGCCGAAGGACTTGTGCAGGTCGCGGATCTCCACGGCGGGGCGGGATGGGGTGGTCGTCATCGGGTCACCGAGCCTTGGCGTAGCGGAGTTCGAGGCGTCGTACCACCTGCGACAGCGGCAGGGTGATCACCAGGTAGGCGAGGCCGGCCACCAGCAGCGGGGTCGCGTTCACCCGGTCGTTGAGCATGTCCCGACCGAACTTGGTGATCTCGATGGTCTGCGCCGTCACCCCGAGCACGTAGGCCAGCGACGAGTCCTTGGTGAGCAGGATGAGCTCGTTCGTCAGCGGTGGGATCACGATCCGGAACGCCTGCGGGATGACGATCGTGCGCATGGCGGTGAAGTGCGACATGCCGAGGGTCCGCGCCGCCTCCATCTGCCCCTTCGGCACCGCCTGGATGCCGGCCCGGATGGTCTCCGCCATGTACGCCGCGGCGGTCAACCCGAGGCCGATCGCGATCGACCCGAACACCCCGCCCGGAATCTCGCGCTCCGGGAAGGCGATCGGGATGCCGTACCCGACGAGGAAGAGCACCAGCAGCGCGGGCAGACCCCGGAACAGCTCGATGTACGCCGTCGCCACCCAGCGGTACGGCGCCACCCTGGACAGCCGCATCAGCGCCAGGATGGTGCCGAACACCAGGCCGAAGGCGAAGGCGCCAAGCGTGTAGAGGACGGTGTTGCGCAACGCGACCGTGATGATCGTCGGGAACATCGACTTGATGATGTCCACGCGGAAGAACGCGTCGGCCAACCTGTCCCAGTCCGCGGCGACGAGCACCGCGGCGATGATGGCGATGAAGACCAGGTACTGGAGCCCGAGGGACAGCCGCTCCCGCTGGCGGCGTCGCAGCTTCACGTTCGCTCGTTGCCTTCCCGGAGGTTACTGACACGGAGGGCGCGCGGGACGCGCGCCCTCCGGTACTGCGCGGTGCTCAGGCGCTCGGCCGCTCTGCGGCTCAGGCGCTGGGCCGCTTGCCGATCCACTTCTCGTAGATCGTGTCGTAGGTGCCGTCCTGCTTGGCCTTGACCAGCACCTCGTTGATCTTCTTGAGCAGCTCCGGGTTCGCGTCCTTCTTCACCGGGAAGCCGTACTGCTCGCCGGTGTCGAACTCGGCGGCCACCTCGAACCCGCCCGGGTTCTTCTTCAGGTACTCGGTCCAGACCGGCAGGTCGTTGATGGCGGCCTCGACCTGGCCGTTGGCGACGGCCTGCTGGAGGGCGGCGAGGTCCTCGAACTCGACCAGCTTCAGGCCCTTCTCCGCCTCGAGCTTCTTGGCGTAGTCACGACCGGTGGTGGCGGCCTGGACGCCGAGCTTCTTGCCCCTGAGGTCGTCGAGCGACTTGTACGGCTTGCCGGTCTTCACCAGCATCGCCTGGGTGGCGTCGAAGTAGGGATCGGAGAAGTCGATCACCTTCCGCCGCTCGTCGGTGATGGTCATGCCGGCGGCAGCCGCGTCGCACTTGCCGGTGTTGAGGTCCTGGCCGGACTTGATCCCCTCGAACGGGGTGTCGATGATCGTCTGCTCGACGCCGAGCTCCTTGGCGACCAGGTCCATGATCTCGACGTCGAAGCCGGTCACCTTGCCGCTGGCGTCCTTGGACTGGAACGGCGGGTACGGCAGGTGGGTGCAGACGGTCAGCTTGCCCGCCGCGACCAGCTTGACGCCGCTCGCCTGGACCTCACTGTCGTCCTTCTTCGCGCAACCCGCGGTCAGCGCGAGGGCGGCGACGGCCACGACGAGGCCGGCTTGACGGACGGCGCTTGGGAACCTCACGGCTGTGTCCCTCCGATGCGGCTTCCATTGCACAGAAAGCCAATCTGGTTCATAGACTTTGCGATAAGCGACCGTACCCGATCCGGCCCGTCGCCCCCAGATCACGCTGGGACCGCTCCGCCGACGCGGCAGACCGACCCCCGGCCGGCAAACCGGACACCCGTGCAGCAAAGCCCCTCAGCCGCCGGTTCCCTCCTCCGCCCCGTCCGGAGTGAGGGCCCCTTCGTGCGGGTCTGTGTCCAGGAACACGTGTTGGTGGCCATGGCCGGCGTCGACGCTGATCTGGTCGAGCTGGGTCGCCGCGACCGACCAGATCGTCGCCGCCTCGGCCGCCTGCCGCGCCGTGACGTCCAGCAGGGCCGCCCGCTGCGCGCCCGGAACGCCGGCGGCCAGCGCGTAGGCGTCGACGGCCAGCGACGCCTGCTGGACCGCTCCGCGCAACCCTCCGCGCGCCACGTTGGTGGCGGTGGTCCCCGACGGCGGGTCGGCGAACGGCTCGGCCGCCTGCCGCATGACCTCCTGCCACTGGCGCGCCTTCGCCGGGTCCGGCGCCCGTCCGGCGGTCGCCTCCGTCTTGATGGCAGCCAGCACCGGGGCGACCTGGTCGCGGACGCGTCGGGCCGTCTCGATCAGCTCCACGATCTGCTGGGCGTCCCGCTTCGCATCGGCCTGCTTGATGCTCGCGATGGTCGCCTCGGTGGCGTCCGGGCGACCCACCTGATAGCCGACCAGGCCACCCAGCAACGCGGTGACCAGTGCGATCACGCCAGCGACGGCCGCGAAGCGCACTGTGCGCTGGCGGCGCACGTCGGCCTTGTCCAGCTGGTAGGAGGGTCGGCCGGTACGGCGCGCCATCGCATCTCCTCACATCGATGGTGTGGGGCCAAAGATTAGCCGCCCCTCGTGACGTCCGTCGATAGCGAGGGCGTTGACACACCCCCCTAGACCGGGTAGCCCCACTCGGCCAGCGGCTTCTCCAGCACCCGTTCGATAGCGGCGAGCTGCGCCGGGCTGAGTTCGTCCCGGTACGCCTCCGCCCGGCCCATCGTGAAGTCGTACCGGGAGAAGCCCTTCTCGAAGGCGGGCGACCAGCTCAGGCCGAGGAAATCGAGCATCCGGCCGACCTGCTCGCGCGGGTGCTCGACCAGGTCCTCGTAGCGCACGTCCAGCCACTGGTCGGCCGGGTGACGCAGCCGAGCCTGGGCGAAGGCGTCCATCAGCATCTTCCAGCCCAGCGCGGCGAGCACCTGAAAGGACCGAGCGGACTCGGTCCACTCCTCCCGCAGGTCGGACGGGAGCGGGCCGTAGATCCAGTTGTCCGGCCCGCGCCACCCGTCCCACCAGCCCATCTGGAGCCACGAGTTGGCCACCGCCCGGCCGTCGCGCACCACGTTGACCACCCTCACCTCCGGGTACGCGGCGTGCAGCAGGCCGGTGCGCGGCCACCCGGTGACGTGCTGCAGCAACTGCTGACAGCCCTGCCGCGCGATCCGCTCGTCGAAGAAGGCCCGCAGCCGGCGGGCCACGAACGGCGTCAGGTCCTCGGCCACCAGGTCCCGGCACGGTCGGGAGAAGCCGGCCAGCACCTGCCGGTCGAGCAGGTGGTACGCCTCCGACGGCGCCACCCGGAGTCGGCCCCGCTCCAGCAACCGTCGACTGTGTCGCAGCGAGGTCATCCCCGCCGGACGCGGCGCCGAGCGCCGGTAGAGCGCGCCGTTGAACCGGCCCTTGAGGTTGAGCCGGGCCAGTTTGTCGTCCAGGCCGGAGACGAAGCCGACCGCTGGATGCCGGGAGAGCAGCTCCTGGACAAGTGTCGAACCGCAGCGACCTGTGCCCACCACCAGTGAGAGCATCGTTCAGCCTTCCTGCCGGGTGGCGGGTGACGGGGAGACGGCCCGGTCCGCGGCGGGAGCCGCCGGGCGGCGCAACGGGTAACCGAACCGGGGCAGGGCCAATGCGGTCAGCCCGGTCACCACGGCGTACGCGCGGGTGGGAAGCCGGGTCACCCACTCGGTGTCGGCGACCACATCGACCAGCCCGGTGCGGTGCCGCGACGGATTGCCGGCCACCGAGTGCGTGGGGGTGAGTCGCACCGTGGCCGGTGTCGGAAACGGAAGCTCGGCGGGGGTCGCGCCGACGAAGCCGGCGATCCGGGCGGTGCTGCCGGCCGGGTCGGCCACGAAGTCCTCGTACCGCATTCGCAGGTAGCGGCCCGGCACACCGCGACGGCCGCCCCACAGTCGTACGGTCGCGGTGTTCCAGACCAGCCAGAGCAGCGCGGCCTTGCCGACGGGTGGTCGGCTCATCAGCTGATCGTCGGCGCCCCCGTCCAAGGGGCGTCGGCGACGCCAGGAGTACGCGGTCGCACGCGGGTCGCGCACCACGTGCAGGACGTACAGGTCGATGCCGGGCAGGCTGCCGAGCAGGGCGCCGTACGGCGGCAGCTTGGAGGAGTCGACGATGACACCGTCCGACCGGCCGGCCAGGGCGTGTTCGGCGATCGAGGCGTAGAGCCGGGCCAGCTGCGTGTCGTCGGGGTGGCCCGGGACCGGCGGCTGCCCCCGACGCTGGCGGCGCAGCAGTGCGGGCAGCCCCCGCAACCGCAGCCGCTGGGCCAGCCGGGCGGCGATCCCGGCCGGGTCGGCGTCGGTCAGGTCGGCGCGCACCCGGGCCCAGAGCGGGCAGTCGGCGACCGGGAAACCGCAGCCGCAGGGCCGGTTCTCCAGGATGCCGCGCCGCCACAGGTACCGCAGCTCGCCCGCCGCGAAGAAGCCCGGCAGCTGTCCCAGGACCGTGGTCACCAGCGTGCTGCCGCTGCGACCGCTGCCGGCGAGGTAGAGCACCCGCACTCGGCTCACCGGGCCGCTCCCCCACCGGCTGCGGCACGCCGCCTCGACGGCAGCGCCTCGGCGGCCTCCGCGTACAGCCCACGGACCCGGTCCAGGTGCCGGTCCGGAGCGAACCGAGCGGCGATCTTCGCCCGACCGGCCCGGCCCATCCGGTGTGCCCGCTCGGGGTCGGCCAAAAGGTCGTTCAGCGCGTCACCGAGGGCCGCCGGCTCGTCGGCGGCGACGATGCGGCCGTCCACCCCCGGCTCAATCAGCTCGGGAAGCCCACCGAGGTCGGTGGCGACCACCGGGACACCGCAGGCGAACGCCTCCAGCACCGCCATCGGCTGGTTCTCGTGCCACCGGGACGGGACGGCGACCACCGCCGCCGACCGGATCAGCTCGTGCAGGCGCGGCTTGTCGAGTCGGCCGTGGAACCGGACCCGGCCGGGCACCCGCCTTGCGGCGAGCGCCTCCAGGTCCGGGCGGGCCGGGCCGTCGCCGGCGATGTCCACGGTGACCCCGTCCGGCAGCGCGGTGGCCGCCTCGATCAGCACGTCGACGCCCTTCTCCGGGGCCAGCCGGCCGGCGAATACGACGCCACCGCCGGGCGTCTGCTTGGCCGCGACGCCGGTCAGGTCGACGAAGTGGTTGACCACCCGCAACCGGTCCGGGTAGACGCCCGCGCGGCGCATCACGTCGGCCAGGAATCCACTCGGGCTGACGAAGAGCTGCACCGGGTCGTACGCGTCGAACTGCCGGTGCAACCAGGACTCGACCGCGAGCAGGCCACTGCGCGCCAGCGATCCGTCCTTGCAGCGGCGACGGGCCGCCTGCAACGGGCCACCGGTGACGCACGCCTGGCAGGGGCGGCCCCGGTCCAGCAGTTGGTAGCTCGGGCAGGCGAGCTTGTAGTCGTGCATGGTCAGCACGCAGGGCACACCGGCGGCGCGGGCCGCGGCGAGCACCGACGGGGAGAGCTGGTGGTAGATGTTGTGCAGATGCAGCACGTCCGGCCGGAAATCGTCGATCACCCGGGCCAGCCCGCGGCGGCTCGTCGGTGACCACAGCATCCGGCCGACGGCCGCCGCGCGGGGCCGCACCCCGCGCGGCGCGGGCTCCAACTCCACTTCGGACGGGAACCACGCGGCGTACGGCAGCGGCGACTCGTTCTCCGGGTGACTCATGCCGAAGTAGCCGACCGTGTCACCCGCAGCCCGTTGCAGGTCGGCGAGATCGAGCAGATACCCCTCGGCGCCGCCCCGGCGGTAGAGGAACTTGTTCACATGCAGCACGCGCACGACTCGCCCTGCTCACGTCGATCGGGCGAACCGGGCCCGGAGGTGATGACCGGGGTCTGCCCGCCCCGGCCAGGGCCCACGGTATGCAGGGCGGCTCGGCGAGTCCAGCTCACGTTTGCCATGTGGCTGAACGGGTGATCTTCGTCTGCCCGTGCGGTCCGCAGCCTGGCCTCCCGCCATGATCTCCCGATAGCCTGGCTGCCGCCGGTCGCACCCGCTCTGGTGTTGGGCCGGGCCGGTGCCCGACGAGGAGGACCCGTGGCAGCCGACGACGAGGTCTCCGCGCTCGCGTACACCGCGCGGCGGGTCCGGCGGCATCTGCGCTGGGCGCGTACCGAGGGGATCGGACGGCTGGTCGAGGAGGACCGCCTCAACCCGGTCGAGCGGATTCGCACGGCCCTGGCGAAGCGACGCTGGCGACGGCGGGCCGGCCGCACACCCGGCTCGGCGATGCCGGTCTACCTGGTCGGCCTGCAACGCTCCGGCACGAACATGCTGGTCCGGGGCCTGGACGCCGCCCCCGAGGTCGAGGTACGCAACGAGAACGACAGCACTGTCTTCCACCGCTTCCAACTCCGCCCGGACCCGGTGCTGACCGCCACCATCCGGCGCAGCCGGCACGCGTACGTCCTGGTCAAGCCGCTCTGCGAGAGCCACCGCGTGGACGAGCTGCTGGCCCTGCCGGGGCTGCCGCCCGGGCGGGCGCTCTGGGTCTACCGCGATGTCGACGACCGGGCCCGCTCCGAGGTCGCCAAGTTCGGTGACGCCAACCTGCGGGCCCTACGGGCGATCGCCGACGGCAGCATCGGCCGACGGTGGCAGGGGCAGCGGCTCGACGCCGACACCGTCGAACTGATCCGGGCCCACCAGCCACAGCGGTTGGATCCGCACAGCGGCGCGGCGCTGTTCTGGTACGTCCGCAACTCGCTGGTCTTCCGGCTCGGCCTGGACCAGCGGGCCGACGTGTTGCTCTGCCGCTACGACAGCCTGGTCGTGGACCCAGCCGGGCAGCTCCGGCGGCTCTGCGCCTTCCTCGACTTCCCCTACCATCCCCGGCTGCACGCGCACATCGCCCCGCGCGGGTCGCACGGCGCGGCGGGCCACCGGCGGCTACCGATCGACAGGCGCGTCCGGGCCCGCTGCGACGAGCTGACCGACCGGCTCGACCGCGCCGCGGCCGACGTCCGATCCGAGACGACGAAGGCGGTCGACAGTGGCTGAGACCGGAACCAGTACCGCGCCGATCTTCCTGGTCGGGTGCCAACGGTCGGGCACCACCATGGTGCGCCTCGTCCTGGACTCGCACTCGCGGATCAGCTGCGGCCCGGAGACCCGGTTCCTGCCGGACCTACGACGGATCGTCGGCCGGGACTGGGAACGGCTGGCCCGCTTCGGTTTTCCGCGCGAGGACTGGCTGCGCCGGATCCGGGACTTCTTCGGCGGCGTGCACGCCGACTACGCCGCCGCGCGGGGCAAGACCCGGTGGGCCGACAAGACCCCGCTGTACGCGATGTCGCTCGACTTCGTCACCGAGGTCTTCCCGGACGCCCAGATCGTGCACCTCATTCGGGACGGGCGCGACGTGGTGGTCTCGCACCGCAAACGGTTCGGCTACTGGTCGGCGGTGAAGTGTGTGGTGAAGTGGCCGCGCTACATCCGCGCCGCGCGGGCGGTCGGCGCCACCCTGCCGGCGGACCGTTACTACGAGCTGCGCTACGAGCAGGCGGTCAGCGAGCCGGAGAAGGCGATGCGTGGGCTGTTCGAGTTCCTCGGCGAGCCCTGGGAGGACGGCATCCTCGACTACGACAGCAAGCAGCACGACGTGGCCCAGAAGTACACCACCGAGGCGGAGCGACGACGGGCCGCGGCGAGCGTCACCGCGCCGATCTACGGCTCCCGGGTGGGCAGCCACCGCCGCGAACTCGACCCGTTCCTGCGCCTGCTGGTCTGGGTCTTCTCCGGTCCGACACTGCGCGCGCTGGGCTACCGGTGACCCGCCCGGGCCGGCTGCGTACGGTCGCTGCCGCCGTCGCCGCCACGCTCCTGCTCACCGCCGGTTGCACCGCCCGCGACGACGATCCGCCACCGGCCGTCACCCCCTCGGCGACGACGACACCCGGAGCCACCAGCACTGTCGACGGGGTGAGCAACCCGTTCGGCGCCCACTGGGACTGGTCGCGGTACCAGCAGTTCGGGCCGTACCTGCGCCGGCTCGCCGGTTCCGCGACGTACGAGGAGATCTCCTGGTGCGAGATCGAACGGACCTCGGGGCAGCCGGACTGGAGCGGCTTGGACGAGATCGCCTCGCGCAGCCGGGAGCTGGCCATCACCCTGCACCTGAAGATCCGCACCGGCGTGTGCTGGGCGACAGGTGGCACCGCCCGCTACACCCGGGGCGCGGCGAGCAAGACCGAGTCGGCGATGCCCACCGACCTCGGCGCGTACCAGCGGTTCGTCCGCTCGGTGGTGCAGCGCTACGGCCCCTACGGGGTGCGGGAGTACGCCATCGAGAACGAGGTGAACGCGCCGAGCTACTGGGCCGGCAGCCCCGAGGAGTACGCACGGCTGGTCCGGGCCGCCGCCGAGACGATCCGCGCGACCGACCCGAAGGCGCGGGTGGTCGACTCCGGCATCAGCAGCGTCGCGTACGGCATGGGTGTCGCCGACCGGCTGGTGCGCGCCGGTCGGGTGGACGAGGCCATCGCCGCCTACCGGGCGTACTTCCAGCGCCGGGTCGGCACCCGGGGGCAGCAGATCCCGGCGGTGACCGGGGAGGCGCAGCTGCGCCGGGCGCTGGGCACCGAGACCAACAGCCGCAGCCTGCGTTTCCTGGCGGTGACCGAGTCGCTGCTGACCGACAGCACCGTCGACGTCCGGCAGGTGCACTTCTACGAGCACTTCAGCGGGGTGGCCCCGCTGCTGGACTACCTGCGCGCCACCACACCGCCGGGTACGCCGATCCAGGCGTGGGAGGTCGGGCAGTTCTGGCGCGACGGCGACGGCGACCCGGCCGGCCGGGCGGCGGAGATGGTCAAGACGGTCACCCTGCTGGCCGCCGGCGGGATCGGCGAGATCAGCTGGCTGCCGTTGGCGTACAACCCGAACAACGCGGCCGGCAGCGAGGTCCGCTACGGCCTGCTCGACCCGAACGGCACCGAACGGGAGGCCGGCCGGATGTTGGCCGCCCTGGCCGACGCGGCCCGGGACGCCACAGTCACCCCGTTGCCCGCCTCGGTGGCCGGCAGGCTGAACGGGGTCGCGTTCGTCCGCGGTGGACAGAGCACGCTGGTGCTCTGGTCGGCGTCGAACACGCCGGTGACCGTGCCGGCGCCCCCCGGCGGGCGGGCCGGGGCGGTGGGTTCCCCGCTGGGCGCGGCCGGCGGCGGCACCACAGTCACCGACGTCCCCGTCCTGATCCGCGCCGACCAGCCGGTGGACCGGATCCTCGCCGCCGTCCGTTAGACGAACAGCTCCTCAGTCCGGCGTGCGCCCGCTGGCCCGCCTGCCGATGTGCCGACGGTGACCTGCGCCGGCCGGCGGCGCCGCGCTAGCCGGGCCAGGGGTCGGGCCAGCTGAGCAGGGCGGCAAGGCGGGCGTTGTGCGGCGCGAAGTGCTCGTACAACCGGTCCCGCAGGGCCGGGGTCAGCTCGGAGACGCCAGAGTCGACGCGACGGGTGTGCCGGGTGAACGCCTCGGGAGTGAAGGCCGGCAGGCCGACGAAGCGCAGAATGTCGCCGTAGGTGCCCGCCGGGTCGTCGTGCAGGTCTTCGGTCCGGGCGATGTGGATCCGCTCCCGGGGGACGTGCGTGAACCACCGTTGCAGCTGGTCGGCGTAACGGCCCCGGGCCGCGTACGAATAATTACGCAGCGCCCGGTGCGCGGCACGGCTGTCCGGGCCGCCGCGCGTCGCCCGGGTCAGCCGCTCCTCCTCCGCATCGAGGGCGTCGGCGAAGGAGAGCGGCTCCACGCCGTACGAGCGGGTGTGCAGGTAGTGCGAGTAGGCCCGCTGCACCGGGTCACGCAGCAGGACGACGAAGCGGGCCTGCGGCAGGGTAGCCGCGACCCGGGCCGGCACGCTCGGGTGGAACAGGTAGTAGGGGCTCGCCTCGAAGGTGCGCTCGCCCGGGGCGAGGCGTGGGAAGTGTCCCCGGTACCACCGCGTCCCGCGGCCGTGGTGGACGCTGAAGTACTGCAGCTCCTTGCCGCTGGCCACCCGGACCCGGGGATGCGCGGCGAGGTGGTGGTACAGCGACGTGGTGCCGCAGCGCTGCCCACCGATCACCAGGAAGTCGGGCAGCGGACCGGGCTCCCCCGGCCGGGCCGCCCGCCCCCAGGCCCGCGCCGCGCGTACCCCCCGACGCAGCCGGTCGGTGACCTGACGTCGCGCGACGCCGGTCACGAGCGGCCACCTCGGCGGGTCACCGTACGCAACACCATGAGGTCCTCCCGACTGAGCCCGAGGGCGAGCACCGCGGCGAGGTACGTCGCCGCGATCGCGGCCAGACCGACAGCGAGCTGCGCGGTCCAGTCCTCGACCAGCCAGCGCACACCGAACCCGACGCCCATCGCGACAAGCGCGGCGACCAGGCCCTTGACCATGCCAGCCGTCACCGGCACGGTGTGCACCTGCGTGCGCACCTGCCAGACCCGGGCGATGTTCACCGCCGCCAGCGACACCGCCCAGGCCACCGCCGCGCCGAGAATGCCGTACGCCGGGATGAGCCAGAGGTTGAGCAGGACGTTGAGCAGCAGGGCGGCGAGGTTGTCCATCATGTTGACCGAGACCCGGCCGGACATGTTCAGCAGCGTTCCGCAGGGCCCGGTCGCGGCGTTCACGAGCTGACCGAGCGCCAGCACGACAGTCACCGCCGCGCCGCCGGCCAGACCCGGCCCGCCGACCAGCCGCAGCAACTGCTCCGGGAAGACCAGCAACGCCACGAAGGCCGGCAGCGACAGCCGCAGCACCCAGCCGGTGGCGACCCGGTAGATCCGGCGTACCTCGTCCAGTCGACCCTGGTGGTAGAGGTGCGCCAGGTGCGGACCGAACGAGGCGTTGACCGGTGCCAGCACGAACACCGCGATGGTGACCAGCCGGGTCGCCACGTGGTAGATCCCGATCGCGTCGGGACCGTAGTCGAAGAAACCGAGCAGCAACGCGTCCACCCAGATCAGCCCGGTGGACGACAACGACGAGACCCAGCTGACCGTGGAGAACCGGAACAGTTCGCCGGGCCGGTACGCCGGCCGGGCGGCGGGCACCCGGCGCACCATCCGGGCGAGCGCCACGAGGGCGAGCCCGGCCGCGCTCCAGCTCGCCGCCACCAACGCCCAGAACGCGCCGGTCAGGCCCGCCCCGAGGGCGAGCGCCAGCGCGGTGAGCACCAGCCGGGCGGCCGGCTCGTAGACCTGGCCGATGAGCGCGTAGGCCCGTTGCGTGCGCCATCCCCGGGTGGCAGCGAGCGCGGCCTCGCAGACGGTCGCGGCGGGCAGGCAGAGCGCCACCAACCGCAGACCGGTGGTGAGCTGCGGGTCGTGCAGGGCGTCAGCGAGC
Source organism: Micromonospora sp. NPDC005171 (assembly GCF_040608575.1). Classification (NCBI taxonomy): domain Bacteria; kingdom Bacillati; phylum Actinomycetota; class Actinomycetes; order Micromonosporales; family Micromonosporaceae; genus Micromonospora; species Micromonospora sp. NPDC005171. The sequence goes on from NZ_JBEXIM010000057.1 coordinate 20,685, forward strand.
CACGGCGCGCCGATCGCCAGAACGAGGGCGATCACAGTGGACACCACCGCCGAGATGCCGATCCCGAGCCGGATCGCGCCCCGAAGGGCGGCCGGCTCGTCGTCGGCGAGGTGCACCGCCACGAACCGGGTCAACCCGGCCCGGAAACCGGAGAGCGAGAGCAGCCCCAGCAGCGACAGCACGGCGTAGACCTGGGCGTACCGGCCGAGTTCGCGTACCCCCAGGGCCCGGGCCACCAACAGCATGACCAGGAAGAGCGCCACCTGGCTGAGCACGGCGCTGCCCAGGTTCAGCACACCGCCGCGGGCCATGCCGCGTACCTGCTGGTCGCCGGCCTCCGGCGCGGCCGGCGGCCGACCGGTCACCGCGCGCATCCGGCGGCCCGTTCTTCGACGGTCACGGTCGTGCCGCGGTCACGGTCTCCGCCGGTGCTGAGGGGGCCGCGGCGGTCGCCGCCGACGGCCGGGCGGCGGCACGACCCCGGGAGAGCAGTTCGAGTACGCCCACCAGCAGCACACCGAGCAGCAGACCGGCACCGCCCACCGGCAGGGCGGTGCGCACCAGCTCGGCCATCCGGCTCACCTCGTGCGCCTCGCCGATGCTGGTCACCTGCTTCGGATCGGCGGCCTGAGCCTGTGCCCGCGCCGCCTGCAACCCCTCCCGCGCCTGGGACAGGGCATTTGTCGCCGCGTCCCGCTGGGCGAGCAGGGCCTGGTAGTCGGGGAGCTTCGGCCCCAGCTCGTCGAGCTTCTTCTGGGTGGCGGTGATCGCGGCGGTCGCCGCGTCGACGCCGCGACCGTTGCCGACCGCCTGCATGGAGAGCTGCTGCTGGCGCAGGCTCGTCAGCTCGCCCAGCGTCGCCTGGTAGATCCGGTCCGGCTGGGAGACCTTGTTCGCCTTCTCCCACTCGCCGATGGCCCTGGTCGCCGCGGTGACGTCGGCGTTGGCCGCCTCGACCTCGCCGGTGGCGATGCCGACCTGGGAGGAGAAGAGGAAGGCAAGAGCCCGGGTGGTGGTCGCGGTCAGCACCGGTGCGACAGTCGACCGGTCACCGGCGGTGTACGTCACCTCCAGCTGGCTGCTCGCGCCGACCTGGGTGACGGCGAGTCCGTCGCGCAGCCGCTCCGGGGGCACACCGGTGTCACCGGCCACGTCGGAGAGGACGCGGGGCGAGGTGACCGCCGCGCCGAACGCCGCGACGAACTGGTTCGCCGCCTGCGTGCCTGTGTACTGCGTTCCGGCCGCGCCGCCCACCAGCGCCGGCGCCGCCACGTACGCGGTCCCGCTGAACTGCTGTGGCGCGAACAGGACGATGGCGGCCGCGGCGCCGGTGGCGAGCACCGGCACCCCCACGAGTACCCAGAGGCGCCGCCGGGCGACCCGCAGGTAGTCGACGATCTCCACTTTTTCCCCAATGCTGTCGTTCAGTCAAACCGGGACGGACGTGTTTCGTGGCTGCTCGCCGGTCAGGTGAGGGGCCGGTTGGCGGGCGATCACACTGGCCGCCGCGGCGAACGCGACGAAGTACCAGAGGGTGACCACGTTGGAAATGACGTTGGAGGCGGCGCTGACCGCCACGAACGCGGCGGCGCAGCCGGCGAACCCGACCGCGACGCCACGCTCGAAGCTGCCCGGAGGCGCGCGCCGCAGCGCGCGCCGCGCGGTGCGCAGAAAGGCGAACAGCATCAGCAGGTACGCCCCGAGACCGAGCAACCCGGTCTCCACGTACGCCCGCAGGAAGTCGTTGTGCGGCTTCTTCGCCTCGTCGGTCTCGCGCTGGGTCATGTTCGGCCCGATGCCGGTCACCGGGTTCCGGTCGGCGAGCGTGACGATCTCGGTCCAGTAGCCGATCCGCCACGCCAGTGTGTTTCCGGTCGGGTCTCCGCCGACCACGCGCGACGTACCGAGTTGGGCGAAGCGCTCCCCGACGGCGGGCACCAGGGCCACCCCGGCGACCGCCACCACGCAGAGGGTGACCAGCATCCGCTTGCTGCGATGCAGCGCCGCGACCACCACCAGGCCGATCGCCGCGCCGAGCAGGGCGCTGCGGGTGTTGGTGAGCAGCAGGAACAGCAACGAGAGCGCGAGCAGCACCCCGAGGAACGCCCGCAGGCGGCGATCCAGGAAGCGGTACACCGCGAACCCGAAGATCACCATGAACATCAGGTAGCGGCCGAACGTGGTCGACTGGCCGAAGGTGCCGCTGATCCGGGTGAAGTCGCCCTTCACCTCGGCCGGCGGGTGGCCGAGCAGCGACAGGACGACTGTGTAGCCAAGTGCCAGCACCAGCGAGGCGTAGCAGGCGAGCAGGACCCGACGGATCGCCGCGGTGTCCGGCATGAGTTGTTCCAGGACCACGAACATCACCACCACGGTGAGGATCCGCAACGCCTCCAACAGGCTGTTCGCCGGCCGGCTGGCACCGAGGGCGCTGACCACACTGCTGGCGCCGACGAGCAGCATGGCCCAGCTCAGCGGGGAACCGCGTAGCCGCCCGTGCCGGCTGAGCTGTGCGGCCAGCCAGAGCCCGGCGGCGAGGAGGAACAGGACCGCGAGCAGGGTGGAGGGGTCCGCCGCCCGGGCCGATCCGGCGGAGTCAGGCTGGCCGGCGCTCGGGCCGGTCAGTTTGAACAGGTCGACGCAGGAGCGCACCGCGAGCATCAGCAGCACGTACCCGGCGAACCGGGTCAGCGCGAGGACGGCCACCGCGATCCCCGCGACCGCCGCGAGCGGCAGCACCATTCCCTTACGGTCACCGGCCGCCATGGAGACACCGGCGATCACCGCCACGACCGCGGCGGCCAGCGCCGCGCCGCCGGTGAGAAGGCGGGTCGGGTCGAGCCGCCTGGTCAGGAGCGGAGTGACCTGCTGCGTGTGTTGTTCCACTGATCCCACTGAACTGAATCGGCGCTGCCCGGCCGCTGCCGGGCGCGGCCCACCGATGTCCTCCCGGCACAAGATCGGTTCAATCTAGCCCTGTCGGCCCGACGGCAGAAGGGGCCGTTGCACCGACTGCTCCGTCCTCCGGGGGGTTGATCCGAGGTCTTCCCGGCGAACGCCGACCGGTCAGTCGGCGACCCCCGCGAGTCGTCCCCTGGCCCGTCGGCCCGGCTCCGGTGCCAGCCGAAGATAGAGCTGTTCCAACTCGCGGGCGGCGGTGTCCCAGCTGTACCGGCCGGTGATCCGCTCGCCCAGCGCCGCGGCGCCGGCCCGTTCACCCGGCAGGTCGGCGAGCAGCGATGTCAGCACCCGGACCAGGTCGTCCTCGTCGCCATCGCGGAACAACCGCCCGCCGGCGGCGTCGGACTTCAGCACCTCGACGTGTGGGGCGATGTCGCTCGCGACCACCGGCAGCCCGTACGCGGCAGCCTCCAGCAACGTCAACGGCAGTCCCTCCAACCGGGACGGTTGCACGAAGCCGGCGGCGCCGGCGTACAGCTCGGCGAGCAGGTCGCCGTAGGCGAACCCGGTGAAGACGATTCGGTCGTCCGCCCCGGCTTCCCGGCGCAGCCGGTCCACGAAGTCGTCGGTGAACGACGACCCGCCGACGATCGCCAGGCGCATCGGGGTCTCGGTACGGCGAAAGGCGCGGATCAGCAGGTCGGCCGCCTTCTCCGGGACCAACCGACCGACCAACAGCAGGTAGCCGCCGGGGGTCAGCCCGAACTGGTCCTGGATCTGACGCGTCCGCACGGGTCGGGCCGGGTTCACGCCGTTCGGGATGTAGGTCGTCGGCCGGCCGAACCGGGTGATGTAGTGGGCGGCGAGCCCCTGGGAGACCGCTACCCGCTGGTGCGGGACGTATCCGCTGAACCAGTGGGCGCTGCCCAGCACCGCCCGCGCGGCGAGCCCCCACTTGCCCCGCTGGTTGTCCAGCCCGTGCACGGTCAGCACCACGCGCGCCCGGGACAGGGCACGTGGAAGCGGGGCGACCAGGGCCGGCCCGAGGCCGTGGTAGTGCACGATGTCGGACCGCGCGGTCATCGCCGCCACTGTCGAGGTCGCCGCGTGCACGATGGCGTCGAGGTGCTTGCTCGCGATCGTGTAGGTCTGGCGCAGCCGTACGCCGCGGTAGCCGTCGGCGGGTGTCTCGCCGTAGCTCCGGCGGCAGTAGACGGTGACCTCGTGCCCATAGCTGGCGAGCCGGCTGGCCATCTCCTCCACGTGCCGTTCGATCCCGCCGTAGGTCGCCGGCATCCCCTTCTGGCCGATCATCGCGATCCGCAGCGGACGCCAGGCGATGCCGGTGTCGGCGGCGCTGGTTTCGGGCGCCCTGGTGGGGCCGACCCGCTGTCGGGGAATCGCAGGGCTTCCGGCGTGCTGGTCCACGTCCTCGGCCTGCAGGTTGGGATGGCCCACGTTGACTCCCTGCGTGACTAAACCCGCGCCCGCCGCCCGGGCAGGGTCAACACCTTGCCACGAATGGGCCCGTCCGCCAGCTGATCAATGAGACAGAAAAATCATCCATGGGATTCGCTGCGAAGGGAATGGCACCGGGGGTGAGATCGAGATGGACGGCGCTGGTGCCGCGTCGAACGGCACCCGAATGGCGACGGGCCCCGGTCGATCACTGGTGATCGACCGGGGCCCGTCGGGGATACCTGTCAGACGAGATCGAACCGGTCGAGCTCCATGACCTTGGTCCAGGCGGCCACGAAGTCGGTCACGAACTTGTCGCGAGCGTCCTGGCTGGCGTAGACCTCCGCGAGGGCGCGCAGCTGCGAGTTGGACCCGAAGATGAGGTCGACCGCGGTGGCGGTCCACTTCACCTCATCGGTGGCCAGGTCGCGGATCTCGTACACGTGCTCGTCGGACTTCGACGCGCTCCACCGGGTGCCCGGGGAGAGCAGGTTGGCGAAGAAGTCGTTGGTGAGCACGCCCGGCCGGTCGGTGAGGACACCGTGCTGGCTGCCGTCGACGTTGGCGCCGAGAGAACGCAGACCGCCGATGAGGACGGTCATCTCGGGCGCGGTCAGGTTGAGCATGTAGGCACGGTCGACCAGCAGGACCTCCGGCTGGGTCTTCTCGCCGGCGCGCAGGTAGTTGCGGAAACCGTCGGCACGCGGCTCCAGGACCCGGAAGGAGTCGGTGTCGGTCTGCTCCTGGGTCGCGTCGGTGCGGCCCGGCCGGAACGGCACGGTCACCTCGACGCCGGCGTCCCGCGCCGCCTTCTCGACGGCGGCCGAACCGGCCAGCACGATCAGGTCGGCGAGCGAGATGGTCGCCCCGCCAGCAGAGTTGAACTCCTGCTGGATGCCCTCAAGGGCGGTCAGCACGGTCGCCAGCTGCTCGGGCTGGTTGACCTCCCAGCTGCGCTGCGGCTCGAGGCGAATCCGCGCCCCGTTGGCACCGCCGCGCTTGTCGGTGTGCCGGAAGCTCGCGGCAGAGGCCCAGGCGGTGGAGACCAGCTGGTCGATCGTGAGACCAGACTCCAGCACCTTCGCCTTCAGGGCGGCGATGTCGGCGTCACCCACCAGCTCGTGGTCGACGGCCGGCACCGGGTCCTGCCACAGCTGCGGCTCGGCCACCCACGGCCCGAGGAAACGCTCGATCGGGCCCATGTCGCGGTGCAGCAGCTTGTACCACGCCTTGGCGAAGGCCAGCGCGAACTGGTCGGGGTTCTCCAGGAAGCGACGGGAGATCTTCTCGTACGCCGGGTCGACGCGCAGCGACAGGTCGGTCGTGAGCATCGTCGGCTTGTGCTTCTTCGCCGGGTCGAACGGGTCCGGGATGATCGCCTCGGCGTCCTTGGCGACCCACTGCTTCGCGCCACCCGGGCTGGTGGTGAGCTCCCACTCGTAGCCAAAGAGGATCTCGAAGAAGCGGTTGCTCCACTGCGTCGGCACGTCGGTCCACGTCACCTCGAGACCACTGGTGATCGTGTCGCCGCCCTTGCCGCTGCCGTGGGTGCTCAGCCAGCCCAGGCCCTGCGCCTCCAGCGGGGCGCCCTCGGGCTCCGGACCCACGTGGTTGTCGGCGACGGCGGCACCGTGGGTCTTGCCGAAGGTGTGACCACCGGCGATGAGGGCGACGGTCTCCTCGTCGTTCATCGCCATCCGGCCGAAGGTCTCGCGGATGAAGTGCGCCGCGGCGGCCGGGTCCGCGTTACCGCGCGGGCCCTCCGGGTTGACGTAGATGAGCCCCATCTCGGTCGACCCGACGCCGGCCGCCATCTCCTTCTCGGAGGCGTAGCGCTCATCGCCGAGCCAGGTGTCCTCCGGGCCCCAGAAGATCTCCTCGGGCTCCCAGACGTCCTCGCGACCGAAGCCGAAGCCGAAGGTCTTGAAGCCCATCGACTCCAGGGCGACGTTGCCGGCGAGCACGAGCAGGTCGGCCCAGGAGATCTTCTGGCCGTACTTCTGCTTGACCGGCCAGAGCAGCCGGCGGGCCTTGTCCAGGTTGGCGTTGTCCGGCCAGCTGTTCAGCGGCGCGAACCGCTGACCACCGTCGCCGGCGCCGCCCCGACCGTCCTCGATGCGGTACGTGCCGGCGGCGTGCCAGCTCATCCGGATCATCAGGCCGCCGTAGTGGCCGAAGTCGGCCGGCCACCACTCCTGCGAGGTGGTGAGCACCTCGACGATGTCCCGCTTGAGGGCCTCGACGTCGAGCTTGGCGAACTCCTTGGCGTAGCTGAAGTTCTCGCCCAGCGGGTTGCCCTTGGACGAGTGGGCGTGCAGCACCGAGAGGTCGAGCTGGTTGGGCCACCAGTCCCGGTTGGTGCGCGGACGACCGCCGGTCTTCGGGGTCGGCGAGTCGATCGCCGGGTTCTCACTCTCGCTGCCGTGCGCGGTCACCGAGTCGTGCGCGACCGGGCAGCCGGCCGCTGCCTTCTGGTCCACGCCCTGCGCACTGGTGGGGCCGTTGTCCTGGGTGTCGCTCATGGGCTTCCTTCCGAGCTTGCGGATCTCTGGGGCGTGCGTTCGGTCGCGCAGTCGGGGCAGGTGCCCCAGTAGACGACCTCCGCCTCGTCGACCGCGAAACCGTGGTCGCCCGAGGCGGTGAGACAGGGAGCGTGACCGACGGCGCAGTCGACGTCGGCGATGGCGCCGCAGGAGCGGCACACGACATGGTGGTGATTGTCCGCAATCCGGGACTCGTAGCGGGCGGTCGCCCCGGCCGGCTGGATGCGCCGCACCAGCCCGGCGTCGGTGAGCACCCGCAGCACGTCGTACACCGCCTGGTGGGAGACCGTGGGATGATCCGCGCGGACCAGCGCGAGCACCGCGTCGGTGCCGACGTGCGGGTGGTTGCGCAGCGCCGCGAGCACCGCCAACCGGGGCCGGGTCACGCGCAACGAGGCAGCCCGCAGCTGCGCCTCGAAGTCGGACATCACGGGTACGAACACTAGCTCACTTTTTTGGAACGAATCAAGTTTTGCGCCACCTGAGGCGCCCCTCGGTCGGACGATTCACCCGAGGTTAACCTGCGGGAGAAAAAAATCGGACAGCCATGTCGAGAAGCGCCGACCGGCTCCGTCCCCGGAGCGAACGTGACCACGATGGGTCGCAGCCAGCACCAAGGAGCATCACGATGGCGAAGTACCTGCTGCTCAAGCACTACCGGGGCGGCCCGGCCGGGGTGAACGACGTACCCATGGACCAGTGGACGCCGGCGGAGATCTCGGCCCACATGCAGTACATGCGCGACTTCGCGACCCGGCTTGAGGGCACCGGCGAGTTCGTCGACGGTCAGGCGCTCGCCCCGGAGGGAGCGTGGGTCCGGTACGACGGCGAGGGCCGTCCGCCGGTCACCGACGGTCCGTTCGCGGAGACCAAGGATCTCATCGCCGGCTGGATGGTGATCGACGTCGACAGCTACGACCGGGCCGTCGAGCTGGCCGGGGAGCTGTCGGCAGCTCCCGGGGCAGGCGGGAAGCCGATCCACGAGTGGCTGGAGCTGCGCCCGTTCCTGAGCGAGCCGCCCACCATCACCGAGTGACCACTCCGATGGACGAGACGCTGCTGCGGAGCCTCACGCCGAGCGTCCTCGGAATCCTCGTCCGCCGCGGAATCGACTTCGCGGCGGCCGAGGACGCCGTGCAGGACGCTCTGGTCGAGGCGGTCCGCGTCTGGCCGTACGACCCGCCGCGCGACCCGAAGGGCTGGCTGACCGCCGTGGCGTGGCGACGGTTCCTCGACGCGGCGCGAGCCGACGCCGCGCGCCGGCGGCGCGAGGACCTGGTCGACGAGGAGCCGGCGCCCGGGCCGACCCGCACCGTGGACGACACGCTTCAGCTCTACTTCCTGTGCGCCCACCCGTCGCTGACGCCGTCGTCCGCGGTGGCGCTCACGCTGCGCGCCGTCGGCGGGCTGACCACCCGGCAGATCGCCCACGCCTACCTGGTGCCCGAGGCGACCATGGCGCAGCGCATCAGCCGGGCGAAACGCACAGTCTCCGGGCTGCGCTTCGACCGACCCGGTGACGTCACGACCGTGCTGCGCGTTCTCTACCTGGTCTTCAACGAGGGCTACTCCGGTGACGTGGACCTCGCCGCCGAGGCCATCCGGCTCACCCGGCAGCTCACGGCCGCCATCGACCATCCCGAGGTGGCGGGGCTGCTCGCCCTCATGCTGTTGCACCACGCCCGACGCGCCGCCCGGACCGCGCCCGACGGCAGCCTGGTGCCGCTCGCCGAGCAGGACCGCAGCCGCTGGGACACCCGGTCCATCGCCGAGGGTGTCGAGATCCTGCAGGCGGCCCTGTCCCGCGACCAACTGGGCGAGTTCCAGGCCCAGGCCGCCATCGCAGCCCTGCACGCCGACGCGCCGACCGCCGCAGAGACCGACTGGGTGCAGATCGTGGAGTGGTACGACGAACTCGCGCGCCTGACCGACAACCCGGTCGTCCGACTCAACCGCGCGGTGGCGGTCGGTGCGGCCGACGGTCCCAGGGCCGGTCTGGCGGCGCTCGCCTCGGTGGACGCCGCACTGCCCCGGTACGCGGCGGTGGCGGCGTATCTGCACGAGCGCGACGGCGACCTGACAAGGGCGGCGCGGCTGTACACCGAGGCCGCCCTGCAGGCCCCCAACCTCGCCGAACGCGACCACCTGACCCGCCAGGCCGCCCGGCTCAACGCCCACGGACGCCGCTGACCGGTCGGCCAACGGGAGCGTCTCCCCCGCCCCGCTGGCCACGGACGGTGCACGTGGTCCGGAAAGTCTCCGGAAATTTCGGCGGCCTCCACCCGGCCCGCGATCGGCCAACGAGACTCTGCGATGACCACCCTGAGCTCTGATCGACTACTGACCTGGATGGATGTCGCTCGGCTACGACAGCGGTGTTGCCAGCCTGTTTCCGAAAATTGTTGACAAGTGGACGGCCGGGTTAATACGGTCGCCATCGACGGCGTTCGATTGTCGTCAGCGCCAGCCACCACGACCCACTTCTCCGGTCGTCGGGCAGGACGACCGGCCCACCACCACCGTGCGGTACGACGCTGTGGCCGCTATCCGACCACCGGCAGCCCGCCGAGGGCGTACCGCGCCGCTGGCCCCCGCCAGCCGTCAGAGGAGGCAACAGTTCCATGACCGACAGCAGCCACACCACACCGAGAAGGCGCGGCCGCATGCGGTTGCTCCTTGGCGCCGCATGCGCCGCCGTCCTGGCCATCGCCGGCACGATGACGGCCACCAACGCGTACGCCGAGGCCGACCGGACCCTCACCTCGAACCTCACCGGCACGCACAACGGCTACTTCTTCTCGTTCTGGAAGGACAGCGGCAACGCCAGCATGACGCTGCGCGCCGACGGCCGTTACTCCAGCAGTTGGGACAGGAGCACCAACAACTGGGTCGGCGGCAAGGGTTGGGCCACCGGTAACCGACGGACAGTCACCTACTCGGGCAGCTACAACCCGGGCAACAACAACACCTACCTCGCCCTGTACGGATGGACGCGCAACCCGCTCATCGAGTACTACGTGGTGGAGAACTTCGGCACCTACAACCCGAGCAGCGGCGCCCAGCGGATGGGCACGGTCACCACTGACGGCGGCACCTACGACATCCTCCGCAGCCAGCGGGTCAACGCCCCGTCGATCGACGGCAACCAGACGTTCTACCAGTTCTGGAGCGTCCGCCAGCAGAAGCGCTCGAGCGGCACCATCACCACCGCCAACCACTTCGACGCCTGGGCTCGCGCCGGCCTGAACCTCGGCACCAACCACAGCTACCAGATCATGGCCACCGAGGGCTACCAGAGCAGCGGAAGCTCCGACATCACCGTCCGGGAGGGCAGCGGCGGCAACCCGACCTCCGGGCCCACCACCGGCAACCCCGGCACCGGGAGCTGCAACGCGACGCTCTCCGCCGGTCAGCAGTGGGGTGACCGGTTCAACCTCAACGTCGCGGTCAGTGGCACCAACAACTGGGTCGTCAGCCTCGGCCTCGGTGGCGGCCAGAGCATTCAGAACAGCTGGAACGCCTCCGTCAACGGCAACACCGGCACCGTCACCGCGACACCGAACGGCAACGGCAACAACTTCGGCGTAACGATCATGGCCAACGGCAACTGGAACTGGCCGACGGTCAGCTGTCGTACCAGTTGACTTCGACCAACTCCTGACACCACCTCTGGCGTGGGGGGGGGGGGCGCCCCCCCCCCTGCCGGAGGGTGGTACAGGGGGGGGGGGGGCAGCGCACCAGCCCCGGGGCCCCCCCGCGGGCTCTGAAGGAGGGACCCCCCCCGCGCCACAAAG
>NZ_JBEXIM010000058.1:0-29720 GCF_040608575.1 Micromonospora sp. NPDC005171
CCGACCCCAACCAGGCCGCCTACCAGATCAGCGTCGAACACCTCGCCGACTGGATCGCCACCCGCGGCTACGCCACCAGCTGACCCACCAGCACAAACCGAAGGGCCGGACCCCCACCAGGGTCCGGCCCTTCGGCACGACGTCAGTCGGTGGCGAGGACGGCCAGAATCTGCTCGCCGTACTTGGCGAGTTTGTTCTCGCCGACGCCGCTGACCCGGGACAGGTCGGCGAGTGTGCTGGGCGCGTCGCTGGCGATCTGGCGCAGCGTGGCGTCGTGGAAGATCACGTACGCCGGGACGCCCTGCTCCTTGGCGGTGGTCGCCCGCCAGCCGCGCAGCCGCTCGAACAGCGACGCGGCAGCCGGGGTCAGCTCGGCCACGACTGTGGACGCGCCGCGCGGCTTCGATGAGCGACTCGATGCGGGCTTCTCCGGCTCGCGGCGCATGGTGACCGTGCGGCGGCGACCGAGGACGTCGGCGCTGGCCTCGGTCAGCGCCAGCGTCCCGTAGTCGCCCTCCACGGCGAGGAGCCCTTCGGCGAGCAGTTGCCGGACCACGCCCCGCCACTCGGCCTCGCTGTGCTCGGCGCCGATGCCGAAGACTGTCAGCGAGTCGTGACCGTACTGGCTGATCTTGTCGGTCTGCTTGCCGAGCAGGATGTCGATGCAGTGCCCGGCGCCGAAGCGCTGGTTGCGTTCGCGGTCGAGGCGGAAGACGGTGGAGAGCAGCTTCTGAGCGGCGACGGTGCCGTCCCACGACTCCGGTGGGATGAGGCAGGTGTCGCAGTTGCCGCAGGCGGCCGTCGACGTCTCGCCGAAGTATTCGAGCAACTGGACCCGCCGGCAGCGCACCGTCTCGCAGAGGGCGAGCATCGCGTCCAGGTGCGCGGCCAGGTTGCGGCGGTGGGCGAGGTCGCCGTCGGACGTTTCGATCATCTTGCGTTGCTGGACCACGTCCTGCAGCCCGTACGCCAGCCAGGCGGTGGACGGCAGTCCGTCGCGGCCAGCGCGGCCGGTCTCCTGGTAGTAGCCCTCGACGGACTTGGGCAGGTCGAGGTGGGCGACGAACCTGACGTCGGGCTTGTCGATGCCCATGCCGAAGGCGATGGTGGCCACCATGACCAGGCCGTCTTCCCGTAGGAAGCGCTGCTGGTTGGCGGCGCGGGTGCCGGCGTCAAGCCCGGCGTGGTACGGCAGGGCGGCGACCCCGTTGGCGGTGAGGAACTCCGCCGTCTTGTCAACCGAGGCCCGGGACAGGCAGTAGACGATGCCGGCGTCGCCGGGGTGCTCGTCGCGCAGCAGGGTCAGCAGTTGCTTGCGGGGCTCCCGTTTGGGCACGATCCGGTACTGGATGTTGGGCCGGTCGAAGCTGGCCACGAAGTGCCGGGCGTCGTCGAGTTTCAGCCGGGTCGCGATCTCGGTGCGGGTGGCGCTGGTAGCGGTGGCGGTCAGGGCGATGCGGGGCACCTGCGGCCAGCGTTCGTGCAACATCGACAGCGCGAGATAGTCGGGGCGGAAGTCGTGCCCCCACTGGGACACGCAGTGCGCCTCGTCGATCGCGAACAGGGAGATCCGCCCCCGGTCCAGCAGGGCGAGGGTCGATCGGACGCCGAGCGCCTCCGGCGCCAGGTAGAGCAGGTCCAGCTCGCCGGCGACGAAGGCGGCCTCCACCCGCCGCCGGGCGTCCAGGGTCTGCGTCGAGTTGAGGAACCCGGCGCGTACGCCGACCGCGGTGAGCGCGTCCACCTGGTCCTGCATGAGCGCGATCAGCGGGGACACGACGACGGCGACACCGTCGCGGACCAGGGCCGGGATCTGGTAGCACAGGGACTTGCCACCACCGGTGGGCATCAACACCAGCGCGTCGCCGCCGGCGACCACATGGTCGATGACGTCCTGCTGGAAGCCGCGGAAGGCGTCGTAGCCGAACACCCGGCGCAGCACCGGCAGCGCGTCCTCGGTACGCAGGTCGGTGGGAGAAGCCATCCGGGGAGTCTACGAGCCCACCCCGACAGCGCCCGTCCGGCGCACCCGGGCCGGGTGGCCGGACGGGCGACGCGGTCAGCCGGGCTGGCTGGACCGGTTGGCCAGGCCGCGTGGCGGGGCCTTCATCCCGACCACGATGTCGACGATCTCGATGTAGCGGGCCTTGTTGCCCATTCGGAAGGCGGTGGCCGCCGCGTTGATCTCCTCAAGCGTGTCGGCCTCGACCATGGTGACCTGGTCGTACTTCCCGTTCACCCCGGTGCAGACGACGTGGGTGAGCTGCTTGGCGAAGCGGCCCAGGTCGCGGGCGTGCTCGGCGGAGATCTCGTGGATGCCCTCGCGGCCGAGGGCGAAGTACTCGGGGCTGATCCGCATGAACAGGAAGCCGACGTACTTGTTCTTGTCTGCCAGGTCGTGCATCGCACCCTCCAGATGTCGGTCTGACCTGCGACGATCACGTTGAGCGTATTGATAGTTACTGATCGTCATCAAGGGTGTTCGGTGTCGGGAGGGCGACCGTCGAAACGGTCCACGGGCGCCGTCCGGCCACGGGTGCCGGGTCGCGACGCGGGGGCGGGATAGAGTCGCTGATTGACCAATCGCGGCCGAGGGCGGCCGCGGCGCCACGGCTTGGGGGTACTGGTGAGCGAGGCGCGCACAACCGGTGACCGGATCGACGGCCCGGATGTCGGTGACGAGCAGTTGGCGGCCGAGTCGGAGACCACCCTCGTGGTGGTCACCGGCCTCTCCGGTGGTGGCCGCAGCACTGTCGCCCGGGCGTTGGAGAACGTCGGCTACTACGTCGTGGACAACCTGCCGCAGGCCCTGATGCTGGACATGGCCGAGCTGGCGTTCAAGGCGGGCGGCGCGGCCCGGCGTACCGCCATGGTGCTGGACGTGCGGTCGCGGGCCTTCTCGACCGACCTGGCCGGGGCGATCCGGGAGCTCAAGGAGCGCGGGTTCTCGCCCCGGGTGGTCTTCGTCGACGCCGACGACGAGGTGCTGATCCGGCGGTTCGAGAGCGTTCGGCGTTCGCACCCGTTGCAGGGTGACGGGCGGCTGGCCGACGGCATCGCCGTGGAGCGCGGTCTGCTGGAGGAGGCCCGCGACCAGGCCGACGTGATCATCGACACCAGCCACCTGAACGTCAACCAGCTCCGGCGGCGCATCGAGGAGCTGTTCGGCGGCGAGGACGCCCGCCGGCTGCGGGTCACCGTGCTGTCGTTCGGCTTCAAGTACGGCCTGCCGCCGGACGCCGATTTCGTGCTGGACGCCCGCTTCCTGCCGAATCCGTACTGGGTGCCGGAGCTGCGTGAGCACACCGGGCGGGAGGAGGCGGTCAGCGCGTACGTGCTGGGTCAGGAGGGCGCAGACGCCTTCGTCGCCTCGTACGCCGACCTGGTCAACGCCACCACGACCGGCTTCGAGCGGGAGGGCAAGCGGTACCTCACGGTCGCCGTGGGCTGTACCGGCGGCAAGCACCGCAGTGTGGCCATCGCCGAGGAGTTGGCCAGCCGACTGCGCCACTCCGGGCTGGCGGCGAACGCCCAGCACCGCGACCTGGGGCGGGAATGACGACCCGGCGGGTGGTGGCGTTCGGCGGCGGGCACGGGTTGTCCGCATCGTTGCGTGCGCTGCGTCACTGCGCCCCCGAGCTCAACCTCGACATCACCGCGGTGGTCACGGTGGGGGACGACGGCGGCTCCAGTGGCCGGTTGCGGGCCGAGCGGGGTGGCCTGCCCCCGGGAGATCTGCGCCAGGCGCTGGTGGCGTTGGCCGGGGACCACCCGGCCACGCGGCGCAGCGCGGGGCTGTTCCAGCACCGCTTCGCCGCCGTACCGGTGGGCGTACCCGGATCCGGACCGAGCGACCCGGACCCGGCGGCGGGCGACGGCGCGGACCGGCCCGGCGCGGCCCGGCGCGGCACCGACGGTGCGTCGACCGGCACCGACGGTGCATGGGGCGGCCCCGACGGGGCGTCGGCCGGCACCGACGGAGCATGGGCCGGCCCCGACGGGGCGTCGGCCGGCACCGACGGTCTGACCGGGCACGCGGTGGGCAACCTGGTGCTCTGCGGCCTGATGGAGCTGCTCGGCGACCCGGTGGCCGCGCTGGAGCACGCCGGCGCGATGCTCGGCGCGGTCGGCCGGGTGTTGCCGATGTCCCGCCAACCGGTCGGCATCGAGGCGCGGGTACGTGGCGTCGACCCGGCCACCCCCGACGAGGTGCGTACTGTGAGTGGCCAGCACCAGGTGGCCGTCACCACCGGACGGGTCGAGTCGCTGCGTCTCACCCCGAGCGCCCCACCGGCCTGCGCCGAGGCCATCGAGGCCATCCGGGCGGCCGACTGGTTGATCTTCGGTCCGGGCAGCTGGTACACCAGCGTGCTTCCGCACCTGCTGGTGCCGCAGTTGGCCGACGCGATCGTGTCCACCTCGGCCCGGCGGCTGGTCACGCTGAACCTCGCCGCAGAGAAGGAGACCCTCGGGCTCTCCGTCGCCGACCACCTCGCGGCGCTGCGCTGGTACCTGCCCGAACTCAAGGTGGATCTTGTCCTCGCCGATGCCAAGGCGGTGGGTGACCCCGAACCGGTCGAACGTGCGGCAGAATCGCTGGGTGCCCGCCTGGTCCTCGCCCCCGTCGCCGTTGTCGACGGGACTCCCCGCCATGATCCGGCTGCCCTGGGCGCCGCGCTGGTGCCTGTCCTGGGCGCCGATCGTTAGACACGTACGTAATCTCCGGCGACACGCCGGAACAGGTCCGTGAGGGGACGCACAATGGCGATGACGGCCGCGGTCAAGGACGAGCTGAGTCGGGTCGACGTGCCCAAACCCTGCTGCCGGCGGGCGGAGATGGCCGCACTGCTGCGCTTCGCCGGCGGGCTGCACATCGTCTCCGGCCGCGTGGTGGTGGAGGCTGAACTGGACACCGGGGCGGTGGCCCGGCGGCTGCGCCGGGAGATCGCCGAGGTCTACGGCTATCCCAGCGAGATCCACGTGCTGGCCTCCGGTGGGCTGCGCAAGGGCAGCCACTTCATCGTGCGGGTGGTCAAGGACGGTGAGGCGCTGGCGCGGCAGACCGGTCTGCTCGACGTGCGGGGTCGCCCGGTGCGCGGGCTGCCCCCGCACGTGGTGGCGGCGAACGTCTGCTGCGCCGTCTCCGCGTGGCGGGGCGCGTTCATGGCGCACGGCTCGCTCACCGAGCCCGGCCGCTCCAGCGCGCTGGAGATCACCTGCCCGGGGCCGGAGTCGGCGTTGGCGCTGGTCGGCGCGGCCCGCCGGATCGGCATCACCGCGAAGAACCGCGAGGTGCGCGGGGTGGACCGGGTGGTCGTCAAGGACGGTGACGCGATCGCCGCGCTGCTCACCCGGATCGGCGCGCACTCCAGCGTGCTGGCCTGGGAGGAGCGCCGGGTACGCCGCGAGGTGCGGGCCACCGCCAACCGGCTCGCCAACTTCGACGACGCCAACCTGCGCCGTTCGGCGCGGGCGGCGGTCGCCGCCGCCGCCCGGGTCACCCGCGCGCTGGAGATCCTCGCCGACGAGGCGCCCAACCACCTGACCGACGCCGGGCGGCTGCGGCTGGAGCACCGGCAGGCGTCGCTGGAGGAGTTGGGCGCGCTGGCCGACCCCCCGCTGACCAAGGACGCCATCGCGGGGCGGATCCGCCGGCTCCTGGCGCTGGCCGACAAGCGCGCCCGCGACCTTGGCATCCCGGATACGGAAGCAGCCGTCACGCCCGACATGCTCGTGGTCTGATAGGACGGTGGGGCCGCACGGTGCGCCCGGGAGCACGACCCGGCGCAGCGTGGTCTCGCACGCTCGGATAAGGTCGCTGAGTACGGCAAGGGGGCCGACACCCGGCACCTCTCGTCGTGCCCACCGCCTCGGGCGGTCAGGTCCTCAGACCGCGCGGCGGGGTGGCCGAGATGAACCGTCGACGGCCGGCTCCAACGGTCGGCGCACACCATTCCCGCCGGCCCGTTGTCTGAAGCCGGCGGACCAGAACGCGAGGAGATGGGACCTGTGACCATCCGGGTTGGCATCAACGGCTTTGGCCGAATCGGCCGTAACTTCTTCCGGGCAGTGCTGGCGTCTGACGCCGACATCGAGGTCGTGGCGGTGAACGACCTGACCGACAACGGCACGCTCGCCCACCTGCTCAAGTACGACAGCATCCTCGGTCGCCTGCCCTACGAGGTCAAGGCCACCGCCGACGAGATCACCGTCGGTGGCAAGACCATCAAGGCGTACGCCGAGAAGGACCCGTCGAAGCTGCCGTGGGGCGAGGTCGGCGCCGACGTCGTCATCGAGTCGACCGGCTTCTTCACCGACGCCACCAAGGCCAAGGCGCACGTCGACGGTGGGGCCAAGAAGGTCATCATCTCCGCCCCGGCGAAGAACGAGGACGTCACCGTCGTCATGGGTGTCAACCACGACACCTACGACCCGGCGAAGCACACCATCATCTCCAACGCCTCGTGCACCACCAACTGCCTCGCCCCGATGGCGAAGGTCCTGCACGACACGTTCGGCATCCAGCACGGTCTGATGACGACGATCCACGCGTACACCCAGGATCAGAACCTCCAGGACGCGCCGCACTCGGACCTGCGTCGGGCCCGGGCCGCCGCGTTGAACATCGTGCCGACCTCGACCGGCGCCGCCAAGGCGATCGGCCTGGTCCTGCCGGACCTCAAGGGCAAGCTCGACGGGTACGCCCTGCGGGTGCCGATCCCGACCGGCTCGGTCACCGACCTCACCGTCAACGTGGGTCGCGAGACCACCGTGGACGAGGTCAACGCCGCGCTGAAGGCCGCCGCGGACGGCCCGCTCAAGGGCATCCTGGTCTACAACGAGGACCCGATCGTCTCCACCGACATCGTGACCGACCCGGCGTCGTGCATCTTCGACGCGCCGCTGACCAAGGTCGTCGGCAACCAGGTCAAGGTCGTCGGCTGGTACGACAACGAGTGGGGCTACTCCAACCGGCTGGTCGACCTCGTCAAGCTGGTCGGTTCGTCGCTGTGAGCGCGAGGAGTGAGCTTGCGAGCCCCGCAGTCGCGAACGGAAGGCTAGCTCTGTGAGTGCCCTCCGGACCCTCGACGACCTGCTCGCCGAGGGGGTGTCGGGTCGGCGCGTGCTGGTGCGCGCCGACCTGAACGTCCCGCTCGACAAGCAGACCGGTGCCATCACTGACGACGGCCGGATCCGCGCGGTGCTGCCGACTCTCGGCGCGCTGGTCGAGGCCGGCGCGAAGGTGGTCGTCTGCTCGCACCTGGGCCGCCCGAAGGGCGCTCCGGACCCGCAGTTCAGCCTGGGCCCGGTCGCGGGGCGGCTCGGTGAGCTGCTCGGCGCGCCGGTGCATTTCGCCACCGACACCGTCGGTGACTCTGCCCGCTCCACCGTCGCCGACCTGGCCGACGGCCAGGTGGCCCTGCTGGAGAACCTGCGCTTCAACGCCGGTGAGACCAGCAAGGACGAGGCCGAGCGGGGTGCCTTCGCCGACCAGCTCGCCGCGTTCGGCGACGCGTACGTGGACGACGCGTTCGGCGCCGTGCACCGCAAGCACGCCAGCGTCTTCGACGTGCCGGCGCGGTTACCGCACGTCGCGGGCCGGCTGGTGCTGCGTGAGGTCGAGGTGCTCTCCAGGCTCACCGGTGAGCCTGAGCGCCCGTACGTGGTGGTGCTCGGTGGGTCGAAGGTGTCCGACAAGCTCGCCGTGATCGAGGCTCTGCTGCCCACTGTCGACCGGCTGCTCATCGGTGGCGGGATGTGCTTCACCTTCCTCAAGGCCCAGGGCCTGGAGGTGGGCACCTCGCTGCTGGAGAAGGACATGGTCGAGACCTGCCGCAACCTGTTGGAGCGGTCCGGCGGCAAGATCATGCTGCCGGTCGACGTGGTGGTCGCCGACGCGTTCGCTCCGGACGCGGCGCACGACACGGTGCGGGTCGACGGCATCCCGAGCCACCGGCTCGGCCTGGATGTCGGCCCGGAGACGGTGGCGGGCTTCAGCGCCGCGCTGTCCCAGGCGAAGACGATCTTCTGGAACGGCCCGATGGGCGTGTTCGAGATGCCGGCCTTCGCGGCCGGCACCCGGGGGATCGCCGAGGCGATCACCAAGGCTGACGCGTTCAGCGTCGTCGGCGGTGGTGACAGCGCAGCGGCCGTCCGTGCCCTGGGGCTGGACGAGTCGTCCTTCGGGCACATCTCCACAGGCGGTGGCGCCTCCCTGGAATACCTCGAGGGCAAGACCCTCCCCGGCATCGCGGCCCTGGAGAACTGAATGTCGAGCACCACCCGCCGGCCGTTGATGGCCGGCAACTGGAAGATGAACCTCAACCACCTCGAGGCCAACCTGCTGGTGCAGAAGCTGGCGGCGAGCCTCACCGAGAAGCAGCTCACCGACGTCGAGACGGTCGTGCTGCCGCCCTTCACCGACCTGCGCACCGTGCAGACCGCTGTGGACGGGGACAAGCTGCTGATCGGCTACGGCGGGCAGGACCTCTCCCCGCACGCGTCTGGCGCGTACACCGGGGACATCTCCGGGCCGCTGCTGGCCAAGCTCGGCTGCACGTACGTGGTGGTCGGGCACTCCGAGCGGCGGGCCTACCACAACGAGGACGACGCGCTGGTCAACGCCAAGGTCAAGGCGGCGCTGACGCACGGCCTGACGCCGATCCTCTGCGTGGGGGAGGGGCTGGACATCCGCGAGCAGGGCACCCACGTGGCGCACTGCTCCGACCAGCTCGACGGGGGCCTCGCCGGGCTCACCCCCGAGCAGGTGCGGCAGGTCGTGATCGCGTACGAGCCGGTCTGGGCGATCGGCACGGGCAAGACCGCCACCCCGGACGACGCCCAGGAGGTCTGCGGGGCGGTCCGTCAGCGGCTGGCGGAACGCTTCGACCAGGAGACCGCCGACCAGGTTCGGGTCCTCTACGGCGGCTCGGTCAAGGCGTCCAACGTCGCCTCGATCATGGCCCAACCGGACGTGGACGGGGGCCTGGTGGGGGGCGCCAGCCTGGACGCGGAGGAATTCGCTCAGATCTGCCGGTTCCCGGAGCACCTCGCCCGCTGATCGCTCGGTATCCTTGACACCGCCCGTCCGCCGGTCGGTGCCGCCGTGCCCGATCAGACCGGGCGAGGATCGCTACGAGAGGAACTGACCCCAGCCATGCCGATCTGGTTCGCATACACGTTGATCGTGTTGCTGGTCATCACGAGCATTCTGCTCACCCTGCTGATCCTGCTGCACCGCGGCAAGGGCGGCGGTCTGTCGAGCATGTTCGGCGGTGGCGTCAGCTCCAGCCTCGCCGGCTCCTCGGTCGCGGAGAAGAACCTGGACCGCTACACCGTTCTGGTGAGCGTCGTCTGGTTCGCCGCGATCATCGGGCTCGGGCTCTGGCTGCGCCTCCAGATGAACAGCGGTGCCTGAGCAAGCTCAGTAAGTCGTACAATCTGCGCGCGGTTCGTCACTCGACGGGCCGCGCGCAGGCTTTTCTCCGCTGCACCGCGTCGCCCGCCGCTCCACCCCCGAAGACGGCGGGTCCCCTCCGACGACAGGAGCGAGCAGCCGTGCCGAGTGGCAACGTTATCCGGGGAGCCCGGGTCGGGTCCGCACCAATGCGCCCGGACGAGCGGCACCAACCCGCCCCCCGACAGGACGTCACCTACTGGTGCCGTAACGACCACCGGGTCGACATCCGGATCGCCGCGGACGTCGAACCGCCATCCCTGTGGGACTGCCCCCGCTGCGGTCTACCCGCCGGTCGGGACGCCCAGAACCCGCCGGGCCGGGTCCGCGCCGAACCGTACAAGAGCCACCTGGCGTACGTGAAGGAGCGGCGCACCGCCGACGAGGGGGAGGCCCTGCTCGCCGAGGCGCTCGCCGCACTACGCCGTCGACGCGGCGAGTAGCGGGCTCCCCTCCCGTTCAGCGCAGGCTGCGCAGCCGGGCGGGCACGTCGACTGCCGCCGCCCGGTCCAGCAGCCAGCGGGTGCGGCCCACGCCACGCACGCCGGCCGCCGGCAACTGCACCGGCCCCGCGCCGGCCAACGCCATACCCACAGCGCGAGCCTTGTCGGCGCCGGCGGCCACCAGCCAGACCTCCTCGGCGGTGTTGATCGCCGCCAGGGTGAGGGTGGTCCGCGTCGGCGGCGGCTTGGGGCTGCCCCGCACCGCGCTGACCGGCCGGGTCTCGTAGCTGACCGGGTGCTCGGGGAAGACCGAGGCCACGTGGCCGTCCTCGCCGACGCCCAGCATCAGCACGTCGAAGTGCGGCAGGGTGGCGTGCCCGGGCCGGGCGGCGCCGGCCAGTTCCTCCGCGTACGCGGCAGCCGCCGCCTCGGGGTCGTTGCCGGCCGGGCCGTCCGAGGCCGGCATCGCGTGCACCCGGGCCGGGTCCAGCGGCACCACGTCCAGCAGGGCGGACCGGGCCTGGGTCTCGTTGCGGTCCGGATCACCGGCGGGCAGGAACCGTTCGTCGCCCCACCACACGTCGACCCGGGACCAGTCCACCGCGTCGCGGGCCGGCAGCGTCGCCACCGCCCGGTACACGGCCGCGGCGACCCGACCTCCGGTGAGCACCACCGAGGCTTCACCCCGATCGGCCTGGGCGTCGAGCAGCTTCACCAGCAACCGGGCCGCCACGGCCTGCGCCAGCAGGTCGGCGTCGGCGTGGACGGCGACACTCGCCTCACTCATGGTTGCGCCTTCGTTTCCCGACCGCGCTGCGGTCGCTGTCGTGCCCGGGGCGGTGTGCCCGAGGTGGTGGGGCGGAAACCCCGGAGATTGCGGGGCAGGGCCGGTGCGTACCGGCCCTGCCCGACGTCGTGCCCCGGCTGGGCTCAGCCCTCGCCGCTCGTGCCGGTGTGCGCGGTGACCCCGGCCTCGGCGCGCTGCGCGGTGGCCGGATCCTTCCAGACGTGAACCCGCTGCGCGGGGCGCTGCTCCAGGCCGCGTAGCCCGACCGTCGCGCCCAGCGCCTCCGCGTACACCTGGTCGGCGTCCAGCCGGCGCAGCTCCTCGGCCAGCTCGTCGCCGAGCGGGCGGCGGACCAGCGGCAGGGCCCGGTCGTCCTGGCCGGTCCGCCGGAACACCGCCATGCTGTCCTCGCGGGTCAGCGTCAGCTGGTCGCCGTTGGCGCAGCTGAGCTGTACCTCCCGCATTCGAGGGAACTCGTTGCTGTCCACCCGGCGGGGGGTGATACCGAGCCGGCTGGACAGCCAACCGGCCATCAGCGTCGCCGTCGGGTCGGTGGCCGGCGCGACGATGGTCGCCTCGGTGACCTGCGCGCTCGTGGTGTCGAACGCCCCGGCGACCAGGGTGCGCCACGGAGTGATCCGGGTCCACGCCAGGTCGGTGTCGCCCGGGGCGTAGTCCCGGGCACGCTGCCGCAGCGCCTCCACCGGGTCGGCGGCCTGCGCGGAGTCGGTGATCCTCCGGTCGGCCACCACCCCGAGGAAGTCGGTGGCGATCTCCGCCGGCGGCTCGCCGTGCCACCAGGTGACCACCGGCACGTCCGGAACGAGCAGCGGCATCACGACCGACTCGGCGTGCAGGGCCAGCCGGCCGTACATCCGGGTGACCACCGCCTCGCACGGGCCGAGCCGGCCACCCACCACGATCTCCGCGTCCAGTCGGTTGCGGTCCCGCTCGATCTCCGAACGCACCACCACCACGAGCCGGCACGGGTGCGCGGCGGCGGCGATCGTCGCCGCGGCCTCCGCCTCCCGGACCCGCTTCTCGTCCACCACCACGATGAGGGTGAGCGCCATCCCGCTGGCCACCCCGCCGGCGCTGCGCCGCTCGGCCGCGAGCGCCTTGACCACCTCGTTGCCGGTGGTGTCCCACAGCCCGATCATGCTCTTCTCCAGGCGCGGCCCTCGCGGGCCAGCATCTCGTCGGAGGCCCGTGGGCCCCACTCGCCGGCCCGGTACGGCTCCGGGGTGGTGCCCTCCCAGGCGTGCTCCAGCGGGTCGATCACCTGCCAGCTCTGCTCGACCTCGGCCGCGTCCGGGAACAGGGTGCGGTCGCCGATCAGCACGTCCAGCACCAGCCGCTCGTACGCCTCGGGGCTGGACTCGGTGAACGCCTCGCCGTACTGGAAGTCCATCGCGATGTCGCGGACCTCCATTGTCGTGCCCGGCACCTTCGAGCCGAACTTGAGCACCACACCCTCGTCCGGCTGCACCCGGATGACCAGCTGGTTGTTGCCGAGCGACTCCATGTCGGCGTCGTTGAACGGCAGGTGCGGCGCCTTCTTGAACATGATGGCGACCTCGGTGACCCGCCGGGGCAGCCGCTTGCCGGCCCGGATGTAGAACGGCACCTCCGCCCAGCGGCGGTTCTGGATGCCCAACCGCACCGCCACGTACGTCTCAGTGGTGGAGCCGGCGGGGACGTCCTGCTCATCCAGGTAACCGACCGCGCGTTCGCCGCCGACCCAGCCAGGCAGGTACTGACCGCGGACAGTGTCCCGGGCGACGTCCTTGGGCAGGGTGATGGCCTTGAGCACCTTCAACTTCTCGGCCCGGATCTCGTCGGCGTCGAAGCTGGTCGGCTCCTCCATCGCCACCAGGGCGAGGAGTTGCAACAGGTGGTTCTGCAGCACGTCACGGGCGGTGCCGACGGTGTCGTAGAAGCCGGCGCGGGTGCCGATGCCGACGTCCTCCGCCATGGTGATCTGCACCGAGTCGACGTACTTGGAGTTCCACAGCGGCTCGAACAGGTTGTTGGCGAACCGCAGGGCGAGGATGTTCTGAACCGTCTCCTTGCCCAGGTAGTGGTCGATTCGGAAGACGTCCTGCCGGGTGAACACGTCGTCGACGAGGTCGTTGAGCGCCTTCGCCGACGGCAGGTCGTTGCCGAACGGTTTCTCCACCACGACCCGGCGCCAACCGCCGGACTTGTCGTTGTCGGCCATCCCGGTGCGGGCCAACTGCTTGAGCACGACCGGGAACGCGGCCGGCGGGATGGAGAAGTAGAACGCCGCGTTGCCGGTGATGCCGTGGGTCTGGCGCAGATCGTCGAGCGTCGAGGCGAGCGTGTCGAAGGCGGCGTCGTCGTCGAAGGAGCCGCCGACGAACTTGATGTTGCCGGCGAGCCGCGCCCACACCTCGTCCCGCCAGGGGGTACGGGCGTGCTTGCGGGCAGCCTCGCAGGCCAACGTCTCGAAGTCGCCGTCACCCCAGTCGCGGCGCGCGAAACCGAGCACCACGAAGCCCGGCGGCAGCAGCCCCCGGTTGGCCAGGTCGTAGACCGCGGGGAGCAGCTTCTTGCGGGCCAGGTCGCCGGTCACCCCGAAGATCACCAGAGCGCACGGCTCGGGGATCCGGGGCAACCGGCGGTCCTGCGGGTCGCGCAGCGGGTTCACCGAACCGCCTCCTCGCTCCGCTTCAGTCACGTCGTCCATCCTCACGCCCGCAGATCACCGGCCGCGTCCAGCAGTTGGGCGACACCGGCGGCCCGGTCGGTCAGGTGCAACCGCAGCACCGGCCGCTCCCGGCCGGCGAGGGCCTGCCGGTCCCCGGCGGCCTGCGCCGCCTGCAGCTCACCAAAGGTGTACGGCTTGCCCGGCACCGCCAGATCCTCGGCGACCGCGCCGGTCACCTGAAGGTAGCTGCCCACCTGCGGGCCGCCCTTGTGGTACTGGCCCGTCGAGTGCAGGAACCGGGGACCCCAACCGAAGGTGACCGGTCGCCCGCCCGCCTGGGCCAGCAGCGAGCGCAGCTGGGCCGCGTCGGCGTCGGCGAACCGGTCGAGGTACGCCATCACCGCGAGGTAACCGTCATCGCCCAGCCCGTCGAGCAGCCAGCGCAGCACGCCGGCCAGGTCCCCGGGGGCGCCCTGCGGGGCGTACACCTCGATCGCGCCCTCGGTGAACGACGGCGTCTCCGCCGGCAGGCCCGAGGCCAGGATCTTGTTGGTGTTCTCCTTGGACTCGGTGACGTTCGGCTGGTTGAACGGGTCGATGCCGAGCACCACCCCGGCCACCGCGGTGGCGTACTCCCAGGCCAGGAACTGCGCGCCCAGCGGGCCGTTGACGGCCACGTCCGGGGCGGCGCCACCGCCCGGCACGTCACCGGGGGCCAGCGCGCCGCCGTAGCTGACGGTCAGCACGTCCGCGCCGGTGGCGCCGGGGCTCTGCGGGGACTCCACGACCACCGGCAGGATGCCCACCCCGGCCTTGCCGGTCGACTCGGCGATCAGCTGCTCGGCCCAGTCGCCGAGCCCGTCGATGCCGGTGCCGTCGGAGACCAGGGCGACCTTGTCCCGGGCCAGCGTGGCCGCGGCACCCAGGGCGGCACCCAGCGCGAGCGCCGGGTTGTTCTGGTCCGCGCCGAGCGACGTGGCCAGCGCGTCTGCCTGGTCGAGCAGTTCCGCGACCTCGACCCCGGCCAGCGCCGAGGGCACCAGACCGAACGCGGTCAGCGCCGAGTACCGGCCTCCGACGTTCGGGTCGGCGAGCACTGTGAACGCGCCCATCTCGGTCGCGGTGGCCTCCAGCGGCGAACCCGGGTCGGTGACGATGACGAAGTGCCGGCCGGCCTCCGCCTCGGTCATCCCGGCGTCCAGGAACGCCTGCCAGTACGCGCGCCGGTGGCTGTCGGTCTCCACCGTCGACCCGGACTTGCTGGCCACCACCACGACGGTGCGCTCCAGCCGGTCACCGAGCGCCGCCCGGACCTGGCCCGGGTCGGTGGTGTCCAGCACGGTCAGCGGGCGACCCAGCGTCCGAGTGATCACCTCTGGCGCGAGCGACGAGCCGCCCATGCCGGCGAGCACCACGTGATCCAGGTCGGCCAGCTCGGCGGTCAGCTCGGCCAACTGCACGAGCAGCTCGCGGCTGCGCCGGTGGGTGTCCACCCAACCCAGCCGGACCTTCGCCTCAGCCTCGGCGTCCGGACCCCACAGGCTCGCGTCCTTGCCCGCCAGCTTGCCCGGGACGCCGGCCTTGACCAGCGCGTCCCGGGTCGAGGCGGGCGCGGCCTTGTCGACCGCGTCCGCGCCGTACACGGCGAGCCCGGCGGCTGCCTCCACCGGCCCAGCCATCAGGTCACTCATGCCGTCACTCCGCTTCGCTGCGTGCCGCCGTGGGAACCCATGGCGCTGAGCTTGCTGATGGGGTCGCTCATGCGCCACCGGCCTTCTCGGCGGCCTTGGCGTTGCCCTTGGCCGCCTTGTTCGGAGCACCTTTGCCGGTGCCGGCCGCCGCCAGCGACTTGCTGACGCCGTCGAGCAGCTCCTGCCAGCTCGCCTCGAACTTCTCCACACCCTCGCGCTCGAGGGTGGCGATCACGTCGGCCATGTCCACCCCGACCGACTCCAGGTCCGCGAAGACCTTCCGGGCCGCGTCGTAGGCACCGGTGACGGTGTCGCCGCGCGTCTCGCCATGGTCGGCGTACGCGTGGATGACCGCCTCCGGCATCGTGTTGACCGTGCCGGGGGCGATCAGCTCCTCGACGTAGATCACGTCCCGGTAGTCCGGGTTCTTCGTCGAGGTGGAGGCCCACAACGGCCGCTGCGGGTGCGCTCCGGCGGCCTCGAGTGCCTTCCAACGGTCCGAGGAGAAGACCTCGGAGTAGCGCTCGTACGCCAGCTGTGCGTTGGCCACGGCGGCGCGCCCCTTGAGTCCCACCGCGCGCTCTTTGCCTGCGCTGTCGGCGGCCTTGTCGGCCATCCGGTCCAGTCGCTTGTCGACCTCGGAATCGACGCGGGAGACGAAGAACGACGCGACCGAGCCGATCTTCGACAGGTCGTGACCGTTGGCCTTGGCCTGCTCCAGACCGGCCAGGAAAGCCTCCATGACCGCCGAGTAGCGGTCCAGACCGAAGATCAGCGTCACGTTGACGCTGATCCCCTCGGCCAGGGTGTCGGTGATCGCCGACAGGCCCTCCTCGGTGGCCGGGATCTTGATGAAGAGGTTGGGCCGGTCGACCAGCCACCACAGCGCCTTGGCCTCGGCGACCGTCTTTTCCGCGTCGTGCGCGCTGCGCGGGTCCACCTCGATCGAGACCCGGCCGTCCACGCCAGCGCTGCCGTCGTACGACGGGCGCATCACGTCGCAGGCCCACCGTACGTCGTACGTGGTGAGCATCCGCACGGCCTCTTCCACGTCCACGCCACGGATGGCGAGGTCACGCAGCTGCCAGTTGTACTCGTCGGCGTCGCTCAGCGCCTTCGCGAAGATCGTCGGGTTGGTGGTAACACCGGCCACGTGCTTCTCGCGGCGCAGCTGGTCCAGCCCGCCGGAGCTCAAACGCACCCGGGAAAGATCGTCGAGCCACACCGCCACACCCGCGGCGGTGAGCTCATTCAGCTTGTCCGTCATGCCGTCCACGCTCCCTCAGTTTCCGGTCGTGAAACCGGTGATGTCGCCCACCCGGGCCAGCGAGGCGTGTGCTGCCGCCACGATCCGGTCGGGGGTGAACCCGAACTGCTCGAAGAGCACGGTGTGCGGGGCACTCGCTCCGTAGTGCTCCAGGCTCACACTCTCGCCCAGGTCACCGACGACGCCGCGCCAGGACATCGCGATGCCCGCTTCCACGCTCACCCGTGCCTTTACCCCGCGTGGGAGCACCGACTCCCGGTATGCCTCGTCCTGCTCGTAGAACCACTCCTGGCAGGGCATCGAGACGACCCGGGTCGGGGTGCCGTCGGCCTCCAGCCGCTCCCGGGCGGTCAGGCAGAGCTGCACCTCGGAACCGGTGCCGACGATGATCACCTGAGGCTTGCCGTTGGACGCCTCGGCCAGCACGTAGCCGCCCTTGGTCACGCCCTCCGCGCTGCACAGGACGTCGCGGTCCATGGTCGGCAGCGGCTGACGGCTCAGCGCCAGCGCGGTGGGCCGGTCGGTGTGCTCCAGCGCCTGCCGCCAGGCCCAGGCGGTCTCGTTGGCGTCCGCCGGCCGGACCACGTCCAGGCCCGGGATGGCGCGCAGCGCGGTCAGGTGCTCCACCGGCTGGTGGGTCGGGCCGTCCTCGCCGAGGCCGATCGAGTCGTGCGTCCAGACGTAGGTAACCGGCAGCTTCATCAACGCCGCCAGCCGCACCGACGGACGCATGTAGTCGCTGAAGACCAGGAACGTGCCGCCGTACGGGCGGGTGCCGCCGTGCAGGGCGATGCCGTTGAGGATCGCGCCCATGGCGTGCTCACGGATGCCGAAGTGCAGCGTGCGGCCGTACTCGTGACCGGGGAAGTCCTTGGTGGCGTGCGCGGCCGGGATGAACGACGGCTCGCCCTTCATCGTGGTGTTGTTGCTCTCGGCCAGGTCGGCCGAGCCGCCCCACAGCTCCGGGAGCACCGGCGCGAGCGCCTCCAGCACCTTGCCGGAGGCGGCCCGGGTGGCCACCCCCTTGGCGTCCGCGGGGAAGACCGGCAACGCGTTGGTCCAGCCGTCCGGGAGTACGCGGCCAGCCAGCCGCTCGTAGAGCGCGGTGCGCTCCGGGTTGGCCTTCTTCCAGGCGTCGAACGCGGTGGTCCACTCCTGCTGGGCGTCGGAGCCACGGCCCATCACCGTGCGGGCGTGGCTGAGCACCTCCTCGTCGACCTGGAAGGTCTGCTCCGGGTCGAAGTCGAGGATCCGCTTGGTGGCCTTCACCTCGTCGGCGCCGAGCGCCGAGCCGTGGATCTTGCCGGTGTTCTGCTTGTTCGGCGCGGGCCAGCCGATGATGGTGCGCAGCGCGATGAAGGAGGGGCGGGCGGTCTCCGCCCGGGCGGCCACCAGCGCCGCGTACAGCGCCTCGGCGTCCTCGTGGTAGTCGCCCTGGTCGGCGTCGCCGCTGCGCCAGTCGACGGTCTGCACGTGCCAGCCGTACGCCTCGTAGCGGGCGGCCACGTCCTCGCTCTTGGCGATCCGGGTGTCGTCCTCGATGGAGATCTCGTTGTCGTCGTAGATCACCGTGAGGTTGCCCAGCTGCTGGTGCCCGGCGAGGGCGCTGGCCTCGTGGCTGATGCCCTCCTCGATGTCACCGTCGGAGACGATGCACCAGATGTTGTGGTCGAAGACGGACGCGCCGAGCTCGGCCTCGGGGTCGAACAGGCCGCGCTCGCGGCGGGCCGCCATGGCCATGCCGACCGCGTTGCCCAGACCCTGCCCGAGCGGGCCGGTGGTGGTCTCCACGCCCGGCGTGTGCCCGTGCTCGGGATGCCCCGGCGTCTGCGAGCCCCACTGCCGCAGCGACTTCAGGTCGCCCAGGCTCAGCGGGTAACCCGAGAGGAACAGCTGGATGTAGAGCGTCAGGCTGGAGTGCCCGGCGGAGAGAACGAACCGGTCGCGGCCGGGCCAGTTCGGGTCGGCCGGGTTGTGCCGCATGACGCGGTTGAAGAGGAGGTACGCCGCGGGCGCGAGGCTCATCGCGGTGCCCGGGTGGCCGTTGCCGGATTTCTCTACGGCGTCCATGGCCAGCACGCGGACGGTGTCTACGGCCCGGCGATCGAGGTCGGACCAGTTCAGTGCGGAGTGCTCGGGTCGTTTAACAGCCACGATGGTTGTGCTCCTCGGCAGATGGGCGGAACCCTCACCGATGACCTTATCGAGCGTCCCTAAACGTGCGCCCGGGGATCTGCGCATGGTGTGCGCTACGTGACCATCCGGATGCTTGGTTCAACCCGGTGGTGTGACGGCCCGCACCGTTCTCGGGTCGGCCGGGCAGCCAAAACGACGACGCGTAGTGTGTGGGTCGGTATGCGGACCCAGGCGGTCCCGACCGATCCGATCTCCCCGTGCCCGATGCCGGAAGGTGGCAATCCGTGAGCATGATCACCGAGCGCCCCGCGAGCAACCCGGCCGGGCAGCACCCGGCGCGGGCGGCCGAGGGCCCGGTGGCCCGGCGGGACGTACGCGCGGTCATCTCGGCGTACGTGACGCTCACCAAGCCGCGGATCGTCGAGTTGCTGCTGGTCACCACCATCCCGGCGATGATGCTCGCCGAGGGCGGGCTGCCGTCGCTGTGGCTGATGGCCATCGTGCTGATCGGTGGCTCGCTCGCCGCCGGCGCGGCAAGCGTCCTCAACTGCTACATCGACCGGGACATCGACCAGCTGATGCGGCGGACCAAGCGTCGGCCGCTGCCGGCGCACACCGTGTCGCCGCGCAGCGCGTTGATCTTCGGTCTGGTGCTGGCGGCGGTGTCGGTGGCCCTGATGGCGGCGTTCACCAACCTGCTGGCCGCCGGGCTGACCCTCGCCGCGATCGCCTACTACGACCTCGTCTACACCCTGTGGCTCAAGCGCTCCACCCCGACGAACACGTTCTGGGGCGGCGCCTGCGGCGCGGCGCCGGTGCTGATCGGGTGGGCGGCGGTGACCGGCTCGCTGGCGCCGGCCGCCTGGGGGCTCTTCGCGGTGGTCTTCTTCTGGCAGATGCCGCACTTCTACCCGCTCGCCATGAAGTACAAGGACGACTACGCCCGGGCCGGCATCCCGATGCTGCCGGTGGTGGCCTCGATCCGCCGGGTGAACGCCGAGATCCTGATCTTCGCGTGGCTCACCGTGCTCACCTCCCTGGCCGTCTGGCCGCTGGGGCTCAGCGCGATCTACGGGGTGCCGACCCTGGTGGTGGGTGCCATCTTCGTGGTCGAGGCACACCGGCTCTGCCGGCGCGCTACGCGCGGCGAGGCGGTCAAGCCGATGCGGCTGTTCCACTGGTCGACGACGTACCTGACGATCGTCTTCGTGGCCGTCGCGCTCGACGCGCTGATCTGACCCGTCCCGCACGACCTTCGGGTCTGGTGCGATGCGCTCGTCTCCGGCGGCTGCCGCTGACTGTCGGCTTCCGCGCCGCGGCTCTGCTTCTCGGCTCCTGCGCTGCCCGTCGATTGGTGCGGCGGCCGCTGCCGGTCGGTTGGGTGCGGCGGCCGCTGCCGTTGGTTGGTGCGTGGGGTCCTGCCCGGCGGCGAATCGTGCCGATGATCTACTGACTAATCATGGACGTGGATGAGTTGTCCGGGTTTAACGTCACATCAGAGTAACTTTCGGCATGAGTCGGATCGGCTCAACCCGGGGCGGTTCGGAAGGGATTTGCCGACGTGGTTGAGCGCAAAAGTCCGCATATAATCGGACAGTCAACCTGTGGTCAGCCTTAAACCTGTAGGTAATTGGCATCACAAAAGGTTCATGGTTCTCGCCCGACGGGGTGCAACTCTGCTTAGGCTTCGCGTTATGGCAGATGGTTCCGATACGACGCTGACGGCCGAGCAGACCGCCGGCGAGCAGGCGCCTCAGGGCCTGGTCGCAGGCCTCAAGGCGTTCGCGGCCGGACACGGCGGCGCGAAGGCGGTCATCGAGTACGTCGGCAAGCGTGGCGCACGGATCGTCCTGGTGGGCTCCGACGGTGAGTGGGGCGACCAGTTCGCCGACGACACCGTCACCGCCCGGGAGGCGTGCGCCAAGGCGGGAGTCACCGTCGAGAACGCCTGGGAGCGTGAGCTGATGGACCAGATGCGTCCGAGCAACGACCTCTGGCGGTCGATGGCCCGGCGCACGATGGCCCGTTGAAATAGACAGCTGAATTGACCACCCATCACCAGTCGACCCGGGGGAAACCCCGGGTCGCTCTCGTCACCTGCGCCGACCTGGCCGACCTCGACCCGGACGACCGGCTGGTCCTCGCCCCGCTCGCCGTCCGTGACGTCGCCGTCCAGACCGTCATCTGGGACGACCCCGACGTCGACTGGTCTTCCTACGACCTGGTCGTGCTCCGCTCACCCTGGGACTACGCGCTCCGCCGCGACGAGTTCGTGTCCTGGGCGGCCACCGTTCCGGCGTTGGTCAACCCGGCCGACGTGGTCCGCTGGAACACCGACAAGCGCTACCTCGCCGAGCTGAGCGCCGCCGGGGTGCCGACCGTGCCGACGTCGTGGATCGAGCCGGGGGAGAGCTGGCAGTTGCCCGCCGAGACCGGCGAGTACGTGCTCAAGCCCGCGGTCAGCGCCGGCAGCCAGGACACCGGCCGATACGACCTGGCCGACCCGGAGCACCGCGACCTGGCCACCGCACACGTTCGCCGGCTCTCCGCGGCCGGTCGGGTGACAATGGTCCAGCCGTACCTCCGTGCCGTCGACACCGAGGGTGAGACGGCGCTGCTCTTCCTGGCCGGCCCGGACGGGCTCGTGTTCAGCCACGCGATCCGCAAGGGTCCGATGCTGACCGGGCCGGATCTCGGCCCGGACGGCCTCTACAAGGCCGAAGAGATCAGCGCCCGCACCGCCCGCCCCGAACAGCTGGCGGTAGCGGAGCAGACCCTCGCGGCGGTGCCCGGTGGCACTCGACAACTGCTCTACGCCCGGGTCGACCTGATCCCCGGCCCGGACGGCGCCCCCGTCCTGGTCGAGCTGGAGCTGACCGAGCCGTCCCTCTTCATCGGGTACGCGGACGGAGCCCCCGACCGCCTCGCCACCGCGATCACCACCCACCTGACCCGCACCGCGTGACCCGCACCACCTGATCCCGGCCGCCGCGCAACATCCTGGTTGTAGTGGCGTCGGAGCGTCGCTGAGGCCACCACATTCTGGTTCCAGCACGATCTTGCGGCCGTGAGCGCCCCGAACCCTGCTCCCGGTCCCTCGGGGCGCTGTGTGTCGCCACAATCTGGGCAACTTCGGGGAAGTTGCGTCGCGCGGACCGCCGAGCCGCTGGGCGCGGGCGGCGGGGCGTAGGCCGCGGGCCGTGGGGCGCGGACCGCCGCCCGTTAAGCGGCCGAGCGGCCAGCGGCCGGGCGATCAAGCGGTCAGGCAGCCAGCGGCCGGGCACCCCAGCGGTCAGGCGGTGACTGGGACCGGGGCGGCGGCGTCGGTCGGGGCGGCCTGGGTGGCCGGCGCGACCGGGCGGCGTTCCCGGGTGGACCACTGCACCGCCAGGGCGGCCAGCAGCACCAGGCAGGAACCGAGCATGTGCGCGCCGACCAGGAGCGCCGGCAGGTGGGTGAAGTACTGCACGAACCCGATCAGGCCCTGACTCAGCTCCACGGCGACCAGGATGATCGCGGCGCGGGTGGCGCGCTGCGCGCCAACGGCGCGGAACGCGAAGATCAGCGCCACCGACAGCCCGATCAGCAGGAAGACGCCGTCCGCGTGCACCTGCGAGATCGTCTCCGGGTCGAGCCCGTTGCGGGCGGCGCCGTGGTCGCCGGCGTGTGGGCCGCTGCCGGTGACCCAGGTGCCGATGACCAGCACGGCGACGGTGACGCCGGTGGTGACCCGGGCCAGCGCGCGCAGGGGTGCGGGTACCACGGCCACGGTCGGGCCGTCGGAGTCGCCGATGCGTCGCCAGAGGGCGTACGCGGCGGCGATCACCGCCATCGAGGCGAGGAAGTGCAGCCCGACCACCCACGGGTTGAGGTTGGTCAGCACGGTGATGCCACCGACGACCGCCTGGGCGGGGATGCCCAGGAAGACCGCGACGGCCAGCGCGAGGAGCCCGGGTCGGCGGGGCCGGTGCAGCAGTACGGCGAGCACGGTGGCCAGCGCGATGAGGCCCACCGCGAAGGTCAGCATCCGGTTGCTGAACTCGATCACCCCGTACACGCCCATCTCGGGCGTGGTGACGTAGGAATCGTCGGTGCACCGGGGCCAGGTGGGGCAGCCGAGGCCCGAGGCGGTCAACCGGACGGCCCCGCCGGTGACGACGATGCCCACGTTCGCGATGATCGAGGCGAGCGCGAGGCGGCGCAGCAGGATGCCGGAGACCGGACGGACGATTCGGTTCACGGCGCAAATCCTACGCACCGTAGTGATCGAGGTTCGTCCGACTCCGTCGGCGCGGTGGTTGGGATCACCGGGGCCCAGGTTTGCGACCCTCCGGGTAATTACGTAACGTTGGCGTTGTGAAAAACGCGGCGGCGCTCTCCGGGCACCAACCGACGGCTGTACCGGCCGTCGGTGTGCACGCGTCTGCGCCCGCCGTGACCACGTCGGCCGGCCTCGCCGGACCGGCGGCGGCCGAGATCTCCACCCGGGATCGGGTGACCCGGTTGCTGCTGGAGCAGGGTGCCACCACGGCCGCGCAGCTTGGTGCGGCGCTCGGGCTCAGTCCGGCGGCGATCCGCCGGCACCTGGACGCGATGCTCGCCGACGGTGACGTGTACGCCCGCGAGCAGACCGTGCTCGGCAGTCGCGGGCGGGGGCGCCCGGCCAAGGTGTTCTTGTTGACCGAGGCCGCCCGGGTCCGCTGTGGCACACACCACTACGACAACATGGCGACCGCCGCGCTGCGATGGATCGCCCGCAGCGGCGGCTCGGACGCGGTCGAGGCGTTCGCCACCGAGCAGGTGTCCGCTCTCGAGTCCCGTTGTCGGACGGCCATGGAGGACGCCGGCGACGACCCTCTCGCCCGCGCCGAGGCACTCGCCGCAGCGCTCACCGCCGAGGGTTACGCTGCCAACGCGACCACGATCGCCTCCGGCGGTCAGCTCTGTCAGCACCACTGCCCGGTGGCGCACGTGGCCGCCGAGTTTCCCCAGCTGTGCGAGGCCGAGACTGCGGTTATCTCCCGTCTGGTCGGCACCCACGTGCAGCGTCTTGCCACCATCGCGCACGGCGACGGGGTGTGCACCACGCACATCCCGACCCAGCCGGGCCGCGTTCAATCCGGTAATCCCGTCACCACTGTGAGGACAGATAGATGACCGAGCAGATCGTCCAGCCCCTGACCCAGGAAGAGCAGCTCGCCGCCCTGGGCCGGTACGAGTACGGCTGGTCCGACCCGGACGCCGCCGGGGCGGTCGCCCAGCGCGGCATCAACGAGGCGGTGGTGCGGGACATCTCGGCCAAGAAGAACGAGCCGGCGTGGATGCTCGACCTGCGGCTGAAGGGCCTGCGGCTGTTCGGCCGTAAGCCGATGCCGGCCTGGGGCGCGGACCTCACCGGGATCGACTTCGACAACATCAAGTACTTCGTGCGGTCCACCGAGAAGCAGGCCACCAGCTGGGAGGACCTGCCCGAGGACATCAAGAACACCTACGACCGGCTGGGCATCCCGGAGGCGGAGAAGCAGCGCCTGGTCGCCGGTGTCGCGGCGCAGTACGAGTCGGAGGTCGTCTACCACAAGATCCGCGAGGACCTTGAGGAGCAGGGCGTCCTCTTCCTGGACACCGACACGGCGCTGCGCGAGCACGAGGACGTCTTCAAGGAGTACTTCGGCACGGTGATCCCGGTCGGCGACAACAAGTTCGCCGCCCTGAACACCTCGGTGTGGTCCGGTGGTTCGTTCATCTACGTGCCGAAGGGTGTGCACGTCGAGATTCCGCTGCAGGCCTACTTCCGGATCAACACGGAGAACATGGGCCAGTTCGAGCGGACGCTGATCATCGTCGACGAGGGCGCGTACGTGCACTACGTCGAGGGCTGCACCGCGCCGCTCTACTCCTCCGACTCGCTGCACAGCGCGGTCGTGGAGATCATCGTCAAGAAGAACGCGCGCTGCCGCTACACGACCATCCAGAACTGGTCGAACAACGTCTACAACCTGGTCACCAAGCGCGCCGTCTGCCACGAGGGCGCGACCATGGAGTGGGTCGACGGCAACATCGGCTCCAAGGTGACCATGAAGTACCCGGCGGTCTACATGACCGGCGAGCACGCCAAGGGCGAGGTGCTCTCGGTGGCGATGGCCGGCGAGGGTCAGCACCAGGACGCCGGCGCCAAGATGGTGCACGCCGCGCCGCACACCTCCTCGTCCATCATCTCCAAGTCGATCGCCCGTGGCGGCGGCCGCACCTCGTACCGGGGTCTGGTGCAGGTGCTGGAGGGTTCGCACCACAGCCGGAGCACGGTCAAGTGCGATGCGCTGCTGGTCGACACCATCTCCCGCTCGGACACCTACCCGTACGTCGACATCCGCGAGGACGACGTGTCGATGGGGCACGAGGCGACCGTCTCCAAGATCAGCGACGACCAGCTCTTCTACCTGATGAGCCGGGGCCTGAGCGAGGACGAGGCGATGGCCATGATCGTGCGCGGCTTCATCGAGCCGATCGCCAAGGAGCTTCCGATGGAGTACGCCCTGGAGCTCAACCGCCTGATCGAGCTTCAGATGGAGGGCGCGGTCGGCTGACGCCGCCCGCCCTACCGAGCACCTGACACCGTCGTCGTTGAACAGACCAAGGAAGAAATGACTACCCAGGCTTCCGCGCCGCCGCCCAGCACCAAGTCGCAGGCGCTGCGCTCGTACGACGTCGCCGACTTCCCGGCCCTCACCGGCCTGGAGGAGGAGTGGCGCTTCACCCCGCTCAAGCGCCTCCGCGGCCTGACCACTGAGGCGCCGGCTGCGGCAGGCGCGGTCCGACACGAGTACGGCGACCTGCCCGAGGGCGTCGCCATCACCCGGGTCGGCCGTGACGACGACCGGATCGGCAGTGTGCTGACCCCGGTCGACCGGGTCAGCGCGCTGGCCTACGGTGCCGCCGCCGACGCCCTGCTGCTGCGGGTGGCCCCCGACGTGGTGCTCGGCGAGCCGGTGCGGCTGCGGGTGGTCGGCGGCGGCGTCGAGCAGCCGGCGTTCGGGCACACCTTCGTCGAGGTGGGCCGGTTCGCCGAGGCGACAGTGGTGCTGGAGCACGTCGGGTCGGCCACCCTGGCCGACAACGTCGAGGTCGCCGTGGCCGACGGCGCGAAGCTGACGCTCGTCACGGTCGCCGACTGGGCCGACGACGCCGTCCAGGCCCAGCACCTGAAGATCAAGCTGGGTCGGGACGCCAAGGTCATCCACATCCAGGTGTCCCTGGGTGGCGACCTGGTCCGGCAGTTCACCAGCGTGGAATACACCGGGCGGGGCGGCGAGGCCGAGCTGTACGGCGTCTACTTCGCCGACTCCGGCCAGCACCTGGAGCACCGGCAGTTGGTCGACCACACCGTCCCCGACTGCCGCAGCTACGTCGGTTACCGGGGCGCTCTGCAGGGCGAGAGCGCGCACACCGTCTGGGTGGGTGACGTGCTCATCCGGGCCGAGGCGACGGGCACCGACACGTACGAGATCAACCGGAACCTGCTGCTCACCGATGGCGCGCGGGCGGACTCCGTACCCAATCTGGAGATCGAGACCGGCGAGATCGCCGGCGCCGGCCACGCCAGCGCGACCGGCCGCTTCGATGACGAGCAGCTGTTCTACCTGATGGCCCGGGGCATTCCGGAGAGTGAGGCCCGCCGGCTGGTGGTCCGTGGTTTCTTCGCCGAGCTGATCAACAAGATCCCGGTGGAGTCGCTGCGCGAGAGCCTCGGCGACGCGATCGAGGCCCGGCTGACCAAGGCGGGCGCTTGATGATCCGAATCTGCTCCACCGAGGACGTGCCGAAGGGCACCGCCATCAGCGCGGACGTCGACGGCACGCCGATCGCACTGGTGCACGGCGAGGACGGCGGCTTCTACGCCGCGTACGACGAGTGCTCGCACGCCTCGGTCGCCCTCTCCGAGGGTGAGGTCGACGGCTGCACGCTCGAGTGCTGGCTGCACGGCTCGCGCTTCGACCTGCGCACCGGCGAGCCGACCGGCCTGCCCGCCACCGAACCCGTCCCCGTCTACCCCGTCGAAGTTCGCGACGGCGACATCTACCTCAGCCTGACGCCGAGTAATGGAGTGACCCGATAATGAGCACCCTGGAGATCCGCGACCTGAAGGTGTCGGTCAAGCTGCCCGAGGGTGAGCTCAAGCCGATCCTGCATGGGGTAGACCTGACGGTTAATTCGGGAAGCACCCACGCGATCATGGGCCCGAACGGTTCCGGCAAGTCCACCCTGGCGTACTCGATCGCCGGTCACCCCAAGTACGAGATCACCGGCGGCACGGTGACCCTCGACGGCGAGGACGTGCTCGCCATGACGGTCGACGAGCGCGCCCGCGCCGGCCTCTTCCTGGCCATGCAGTACCCGGTCGAGGTGCCCGGCGTCTCGGTGGCGAACTTCCTGCGGACCGCGAAGACCGCCATCGACGGCGAGGCGCCGAAGCTCCGTACCTGGGGCGGCGAGCTGCGCGGCGCGATGGAGCGTCTCCAGATGGACCCGGCGTTCGCCCAGCGCAACGTCAACGAGGGCTTCTCCGGTGGTGAGAAGAAGCGGCACGAGATCGTCCAGCTGGAGCTGCTCAAGCCGAAGATCGCGATCCTCGACGAGACCGACTCCGGTCTCGACGTGGACGCGCTGCGCGTGGTCAGCGAGGGCGTCAACCGGGTCCGCGACACCGGCGACACCGGCGTGCTGCTGATCACCCACTACACCCGGATCCTGCGCTACATCAAGCCGGACTTCGTGCACGTCTTCGTGTCCGGCCGGATCGTCGAGCAGGGCGGCCCGGAGCTGGCCGACAAGCTTGAGGCCGAGGGCTACGAGCGGTACGCCGCCGGGGCCGGCACGGCCAAGGCCTGAGCGGGAGAGGCGCTGCCGAGATGACCAGCATCGCGATCCCTTCGGGGATGCCGCAGTACGACGACGTGCCGCGTTTCGACGTGGCCCGGGTGCGCGCCGACTTCCCGATCCTCGATCGGGACATCAACGGGCACCCGCTGGTCTACCTCGACAGCGCCAACACCTCGCACAAACCCCGCCAGGTGCTCGATGTGCTCGACGAGCACTACGCGCGGCACAACGCCAACGTGTCGCGCTCGGTGCACACCCTGGGCACCGAGGCCACCGAGGCGTACGAGGGTGCGCGGGCGAAGGTCGCCGCGTTCATCAACGCGCCGAGCGTCGACGAGGTGGTGTTCACGAAGAACTCCACCGAGGCGATCAACATCGTGGCGTACGCCTTCTCGAACGCCTCGCTGCGCCCGGACGCCGACCCCCGGTTCCGGCTGGGGCCCGGCGACGAGGTGGTGATCTCCGAGATGGAGCACCACTCGAACATCGTCCCGTGGCAGCTGCTCTGCGAGCGGACCGGCGCGACCCTGCGCTGGTTCCCGGTCACCGACCAGGGTCGGCTGGACGAGTCGGGCCTGGAGGACCTGGTCACCGAACGGACGAAGATCGTCTCGCTGGTGCACGTGTCCAACATCCTCGGCACTGTCAACGCCACCTCCCGGATCACCGCGCGGGTCCGTGAGGTGGGCGCGCTGCTGCTGCTGGACTGCTCGCAGTCGGTGCCGCACCTGCCCATCGACGTGGTCGACCTGGACGCCGACTACATCGTCTTCACCGGCCACAAGATGTGCGGTCCGACCGGCATCGGCGTGCTCTGGGGTCGCGGTGAGCTGCTGGCGGCGATGCCGCCGGTGATGGGCGGCGGCTCGATGATCGAGACGGTCACCATGGCCCGCTCGACGTTCGCCGCGCCGCCGGCCCGCTTCGAGGCGGGCACCCCGCCGATCGCCGAGGCGGTCGCGCTCGGTGCGGCGGTGGATTATCTGACCGGCATCGGGATGCAGGCCATCCAGTGGCACGAGAAGGAGCTGACGGCGTACGCGCTGGACGCTCTCGGCTCGGTGCCGGACCTGCGGATCTTCGGCCCGACCGTGCCGGTGGGCCGGGGTGGCACCATCTCGTTCGCGCTGGGTGACGTGCACCCGCACGACGTGGGTCAGGTGCTCGACTCGCTCGGCGTGCAGGTGCGGGTGGGCCACCACTGTGCCAAGCCGGTGTGCAGCCGGTTCGGCGTCCCGGCGATGACCCGGGCCTCGTTCTACCTCTACACCACCATGGAGGAGATCGACGCTCTGGTGGCCGGTCTGGAGCAGGTGCGGAAGGTGTTCGACTGATGGTGCAGCTGGATCAGCTCTACCAGGAAATCATCCTGGATCACTACAAGCATCCGCACGGGCGTGGCCTGCGCGACGCCGACGACCCGGGCGACCAGGTCGCGGAGGCGCACCACGTCAACCCCACCTGCGGTGACGAGGTCACCGTGCGGGTGGCCACCGACGGCACGGTGCTGCACGACATCTCGTACGACGGGATGGGCTGCTCGATCAGCCAGGCCTCGGCGAGCGTCTTGCACGAACTGCTGCGCGGTCGGGGCGCCGGGGAAGCATTCGAGGTGCACGAGGCGTTCGTGGAGTTGATGTCCGGACGTGGCCAGGTCACGCCGGACGAGGACGTGCTCGGTGACGGGGTTGCTTTCGCGGGTGTGGCCCGTTACCCCGCCCGGGTCAAGTGCGCGCTGCTGCCGTGGATGGCGTTCAAGGACGCCGCGGCACGCGCCGGTGTGGGCGTGAGCCCGGAGGTGAAGGCGTGACGGTGCGTCAGCGAGCGAATGACACCGTGGTGCCTTGTGGCATCACACAGCGATGCGGAGGGACGGCATGAGCGAGAACACCGCTACTGAGGCGACGCCGGAGGCCGGTGACACCACAGTGGTGCCGCAGACCGACGCCGCGACGACCGACGGCACCGGTGACGCCGCCGCTCCTGCGGGCGGCGTCAGCAAGGCCATGATCGCCGACATCGAGGAGGCGATGAAGGACGTCGTCGACCCGGAGCTCGGCATCAACGTGGTCGACCTGGGCCTCGTGTACGGCGTCCACGTCGACGACGAAAATGTCGCCACCTTGGACATGACGCTCACCTCGGCGGCCTGCCCGCTGACCGACGTCATCGAGGACCAGACCCGGCAGGCGCTGACCACCGGCCCCGGCGGCGGCCTGGTCAGTGACATCCGGATCAACTGGGTGTGGCTCCCGCCGTGGGGCCCGGACAAGATCACGGACGAGGGTCGGGACCAGCTCCGTTCCCTCGGCTTCAACGTCTGACCTGATCCCACGTCGTGGGGGGGGGGTACCCGGAGGGGGGCCCCGGGGGCCCGTGGGCGCCCCCCGC